>JAEZPW010000123.1 GCA_023441255.1 Acidobacteriota bacterium | reverse complement strand
CCGTACTCCTGTCCGCCTTCCAGCGTAACAACAGGACTTTCGGTCGGCTCAATATCACCTGCCTGGGCCATCTTGGCTCGCTGTTCCTTCAGGATGGCTTTTCGCGAGAGCCGAATCCGGTTGCCTTCGATGGAAAGGACCTTGACCAAAATCTGGTCGCCTTCTTTCAATTCATCGCGAATATCTTTGATCCGGTGTTCGGCGACTTCGCTGATGTGGAGCAGGCCATCGGTGCCGGGCAAAATTTCGACAAAGGCACCGAAGTCAGCGAGACGCGAGACCTTTCCAAGGTAGGTCTTGCCGACCTCGGCGGTCGCGGTGATGTCGCCGATCATCTGCAGGGCTTTCTCGGCCGCTGACTGATCGCTGGAGGAAACATTTACGCGGCCCGAATCTTCGACGTCGATCTTAACTCCGGTCGCTTCGACAATGCCGCGGATGACTTTGCCGCCGGGTCCGATCAGATCGCGGATCTTATCGGTCGGGATCTGGATGGTGTAGAAGCGCGGGGCAAACTCGCTGATCGTCGTACGCGGTTCCGGCAGTACCTCGTTCATCTTGTCGAGGATCCACATGCGGCCGCGGTTAGCCTGATCGAGGGCTTCACGCATGATTGCCGCTGTGATGCCGGTTACCTTGATATCCATCTGAAGGGCGGTGATCCCTTTGCGGGTACCGGCGACTTTGAAGTCCATATCGCCGTAGTGATCCTCTGCGCCGGCGATGTCGCTCAGAATCGCGTAATCGTCGCCTTCCTTCACCAACCCCATTGCCACGCCCGCCACTGATGCCTTGAGCGGTACGCCGGCATCCATCATCGACAGCGTCGCGCCGCAGACGGTTGCCATCGAAGACGAACCGTTGGACTCGAGGATGTCGGACACCACGCGCATTGCGTACGGCCAATCTTCTTCCGTCGGCAGGACGGCCGAAATGGCACGCTCTGCAAGTGCTCCGTGGCCAATTTCACGACGGCCCGCTCCGCGCAGAAACGCAACCTCTCCAACAGAAAACGGCGGAAAATTATAGTGAAGCATGAAGCGCTTCTTGGCCTCGCCTTCAAACATCTCGAGGCGCTGCATGTCTTCCGAGGTGCCCAGCGTGGTCGTCACCAGGGCCTGCGTTTCGCCACGGGTAAAGATTGCAGAACCGTGGGTTCGAGGCAGCACGCCGGCTTCAATCCAGATGGGACGGATCTCGTCGAACTTGCGGCCATCTGGTCGACGCTTCTTGCTGATCACTTCCTCGCGGAAGATCCGTTCGCGCAGGATCTCAAAGTACTTCGACAACTTGGCGCGGGCTTCGTCGTCCTCTTCCGAAATGGCTTCCTTCAGCTCGTTCTTGATCTGTTTGACCAGCGTCGCGCTTTCCTGCTTCGGGTGCTTCTCGGTATTGAGAGCGTCCGACAACCGCTCGCCGACCTTGGATCGAAGCTCGGAGATGTAGGCTTCGTCGGTTTCGACGGCGGCAACTTCCCGCTTCGCCTTCCCGTGCTGCTTCGCAAATTCGCTGATGGCGGCACAGATTTTCTTGATCTCAGCGTGGGCGAACTCGATTGCCTCGACAACGGTTTCTTCGTCAATTTCCGCCGCACCGGATTCGATCATTACGATCCCTTCCGAGGTGCCAGCCACCATGAGTTTCAAAGTGCCATTGCGGCCTTCTTCGTAGGTGGGGTTGACGATGAATTTGCCGGCGACCATGCCGATTCGCACAGCGCCGATCGGTCCCTGGAACGGGATATCGGACAGGGCCAACGCACAGGATGCCGCGTTCAGTGCGGCGACGTCAGGATCGTTCTGCGTGTCAGCCGAGAGCACCATGGCAATTACCTGGGTTTCGCTGCGGAACCCCTCGGCGAACAAGGGCCGAATCGGACGGTCGATCAAACGGCTCGCGAGAATCTCGCGTTCGCTGGGACGGCCTTCACGCTTGATAAATCCGCCGGGAATCTTGCCGCCGGCATAGGTGTACTCACGGTAATCGACCGTGAGGGGGAAGAAATCGACTCCTTCGCGGGGTTCCTGGTTGGCAACTGCCGTGGCGAGCACAACGTTGTCGCCCATTTTGACGACGGCGGCCCCGTGGGCCTGTTTGGCAATCTTGCCAGTTTCGAACGTCAGGGATTTTCCGCCGTCCAACTCAACAGTGATTTGGTGGGGTTCAGGCTTCATTCTATGTTCCTTCCATTCAGGGAGCACCCTGTTGGTGCGTTGCGCACCGGACCGCCAATAACGGTTAAGGCCCGCCAGGTGGGGGAGAAAGAGGGCAGGCACAAACGGCTCAACCCGGCACACGTACGTGTATGCCGGGGTCGAAATGTCCACTCAGCCGTCGTTAGACGCACCGATACGTCAGTGGTGACGCCGCTGGTATGCAAAAGACGCCTACTTACGAATGCCGAGTTTTCCGATAACGGTCTTGTAACGCTCGGAATCGTATTTCTTGAGGTAGTCGAGCAAGCGACGCCGCTTGCTGACCAGCATCAGAAGGCCTCGCCGGGAAGCGTGGTCTTTCTTGTGCGTCTTGAAATGTTCCGTCAACTCACCAATTCGTTCACTCAGGATGGCAATCTGAACTTCGGGACTGCCAGTGTCTGTCTGGTGAGTACGGTACTCGTCGATAAGGGTTTGCTTGCGCTCTCTCGCTAACACTGAACCGGGTGCACTCCTGCTTTTTTCTTTGTCTCCAATGACTTTCGAAGGGTAACACGTCAGCCGAATCCCTGTAAAGGAGAGTACCGCAGCAAGCGTCAGGAATCGGGAATGCCAGATTTGTCCATCTGCGTACGGTACAAAACCTTAAGGTCACGGCCACACATCCAAAGCACGTAGACAGCGACATTGAGGTCCCGACCTGACGAATCGGGTATATGCAATACAGCAAGATCACGGTGGAGTAAACGTGCTTTGCAATCAATGCGGTTTCGATAATCCGGTGCAGAACAAATACTGCGGCCAATGTGGAACAAGATTGAACGCGGGGAATGGCGACATGGCAGAATCCATGCCATCGGTAGTGGGCCCGGTATCCTCGGAGTTCCGCCGCGAAGTGGAGCAGCAGCGGATTCGCCTGCAACGCCTGGAGGACGAACCGGCAAAGCGGTACTCCGAGCTAGCGACGCCAATGTACGCAGACAGCGCATCAATCGACGCGGAACCAAGAGCGGAAAGAACGGCCGTCGCCCATGCTGCCGCTGACGAGAGCATCGCGGTAGAGGCTCCAATCAGCGGCCCTTCATTCCTTGGTCTTGGGACGACAGAAGCTGCTGGCACAGAAGACCTCGCCTATCTGTATGAGGACGAACCTAGGCCTGGGAAAGCGCGTAAGTTCGCGGCTCTTATTATCGTTCTAGCCTTCGCTGCATTCATTGCCTACGAATGGAAGCAGAATCCCAATTGGCAGACCACGATCATTGGCAAAGTGCGTATGTATCAAGGCAAGACCGGCCCCTCACAGGCAAATGGCGCAGGACAGCCTCCGACGAATGCTCCCGTCCCCGCAGCCGACCAGGGACAGAACGCTGCCGTGACGCCTCCAGCTGAATCCGCCAAAACGCAGCAAACAAATCCTGCAGCCGTGCCTCCGGCCGAGGCCCACGAACCGAATGCGGCGCCCGGCGAGAACGCCGCGAATACGGAAAAACCTGATGACACTGCGCCGGCGCCAGCGCAGAGCGAATCACAGTCCTCCAATGCTGCTGCGGCGCGCACCGATTCAACGGGGGCCCCCGGCGAACAGGAAGCGGCGGACAACAAGAGCGACGACGAATCGGTCCCCAGCGCTGAGCCGCAGAGTACGGCGGCAATAGCAAAGGACAGGCGAGCTTCCAAGCCAGCTAAGGCAGTCGCACAAGCCGAGGAGCCCGGGGCCGACCTGGTTACGAAAGCTGACAAATACCTCTATGGACGTGGCGTGTCGCGAGACTGCAAGCAGGCTCTTGTCTATCTTCGCACCGCCGCGAACGACGGCAATGCAACGGCGCGCAGCAAACTGGGCGGCCTGTATGCAACCGGGCATTGCGTTCCGCTGGACCGCGCCGAGGCCTACAACTGGTTCACGCTCTCCCGTCGGGCGGGCAAGATGAATGTTTGGGTGGAAAGAAATCGGGAGATACTCTGGAGCAAAATGACTCCGGAGGAGAAAGGTCGCACGTTGGAGCCGCCGCGCTGACTTGTCGAAACAGAACACGGCCTCCCATAGGAGGCCGTGCCGGACACCTTTCCGTTCAGTTCACCTTGTTGACATAGCCAGCCACATAAACCGGTTGGCCGTTACTGTCTTTCAGCAGCAATCCCCACATCACGAGCCGACCGCTAGTCATAGCTTGCACGTCCTGAAGCGCGTTCGGCAGGTTCGCGCCAAAGATGGTGAACTGCGACGTCGTGACGTTAAGCGGAGTTCCACCCAGAATGTAACCGAACATGCCGTTGTTCTGCAGCATGAACGAGCCTTCCTTCTTCGTGGCTCCGATCTGCACGCTGTCGGCGACGGGTCTGCCTTCGAGACCCTGCCGTCGCAGCGCAACGCGTTTCACCGTCAGCGAGTTATCGGCATTGATGATGCCGGCAACGCCAACACGTTGACCGACGACCATCATTGACGGGTTGAAGAGAAAGGCCTCTACGGGAAGATTGAAGCGCCGTATGTCGAAACGCGTCTGGTCGATCACATCGAGTGTCGCCGTTCCCGGAACCGAGACGTTTGGTACGTCAGGCATCTCGGTACGAACGAACATCGTGAAGTTCGTTGCCGCTCCCGTCGGAGGAACCACCTTCAGGACAAGACCGCCCAGGTAGAACTTGTCGATACTTACCACTTCGACAGAGTCGGCCAGAATGCTGCGGTCAGCCTGGACCGTGCCGGAGCTCTCCACCGTATAACCTTGCTGAAGCGCCGCCAGCGTCCACGTACTCGAACCCTCACCGCTCCATTGCGTCTGGCTGTTGACCTTGACGGTGATTTCGCGGCCGTGCCAGCGCTGCATTACGAACTGATTGTTTGCCTGGTCTACGCTCACTACGCCGCCCAGCAACTCGTCAACGTGGCAGTCCTCATCCGTCTGCTTAAGCGCGCGAAACTGGATTTGGGGCAATATATTGCCAGTGAAGTCGCCGTTTGAGTCGGTCTCAATCGAATCCTGTAGGTTGAAGTGCATGTGAACGCCGGCGAGACCGTTCTCTCCCACTACAAGGTTCGGATTCAGCGCAATTTGCACGGTCGTCGTTGTCGTATTCGGCATGCCGAAATAGCCCGCCATGGTCTTGATAGCTGGAGGATCGGCGGTGATATCAAGGTACGAGATGACGGGATTTTGTATCGTCAGGGTTGCGCTGCTGTAAGTGCCCGTGGGGACCTGGTTCAGGCCCAGCAACGTGCGCAGCCCGAGCAGACGGCTAAAATCAACCGTCGTCGGGTCGGTCATGATTTCGACAGAACTAGCGCCATCCGACAGCTTCAGTGAGGTGAGCGTGACTTGGAAGCCCACGACCGAACGTAGCGGTGCGTCACTGCCGGTCACGTACACACTCCCTGAGTGTGTCAACGTTTGGGATGTTGTGGTAATGGTCGAGTTTCCGCCGCATGCTGCCAGCAGAAGGACAAGGATTGCAAGTACGGCCACTCCCCCGAGTAAATGTAGCCTCATGACATCCTCCGAACACAACAATCGAAAAGAGCCCCGAAGTGTACGCGTGGCGCGCGTGGCCGGTCAGTCAGCCTCAGGAGGAACTCTCCTGTTCTGAGGAGTCGAAACACCAGCGCAAAATGAAAGTTGCTGGATTTTTTGGGGCTGCGCTCATTGGCCGGAAGGACGTTAATCTGAGCGGACAAGCAAAATGGCCCGGTCGAAACCGGGCCATTGCAGAATGACAGGTGAGGCTACACACTCTCGAATGACATGGCACTCAGCTGAGCCAATGACTCACCGTCAGCAAACTTGGCCAGCTGTTCCCTGCCGTACGCGAGTCCCTTATCGAAGGCCTGCAGGTTGAGGTCCTTGAACGCCGGGGGCACCGAGTCTTCAACTGCTTTGCGTACGTTCTGGGGATCGAGCAACTTGGTAACAGCGGCGAAGAAGCCGACCATCACGATGTTCAGCACCATGCGTTTACCGAGGTCTTCCGCAAGGCGCGTGGCGGGAACGCTGAACAGCCTCTGCTCGGACTTGATGTGGTCGATACGCACGAGGTCGCGCTCGACAATCAAGATGCCGTTTTCCTTGAGATCGGGTTCGAATTTCGTGTATGCCTCTTGCGACATGACGACGAGAACGTCAGGCTTGGTGACGTACGGGTACAGCACGGGCTCATCGGACAGGATCACCTGTGCCGAGCAGGCGCCGCCGCGAGCTTCGGGACCGAAGCTTTGGCACATGGTGGCGAATCCACCCTCAAAGACCGATGCAGCCTTGCCGATAACACTGGCGGAGAGGATCACGCCCTGACCGCCAAAACCTGCAACACGGATCTCAGTTAACCTTGGCATCCGCAATCCTCCTCGCCTTCCCTGTCGTAATAGCTTTCGACGTACTTGTCGCCCAGTGATTCCTGCATCTGGTGACGCATGAGTTCCATGTAGTCGGGACGCTCGCGGTCAACAAACTTGCCGACGATGATCTCGCCCGCCTTGGTCAGGCCTACTTCGCTGGTAGGGCAGCCGTTCTTGATCTTGCTGACCTCCTTGTAGAACTTCATCGCAGCGAGGCCGTCGCCCATGCGATTGCGGCGCTGATAGAGTGTCGGGCACGGCGAAATGATCTCGATGAACGAGAAGCCCTTCTTTGCGAAAGCCTCCTGCATCGACTTAGCCATCTGGCGCACATGGAAGGTGGTCCAGCGCGCGACGTAAACGGCTCCGGCCGCCTCGACGAGGTGAGGCAGGTTGAAGTTCGGATCGAACGTGCCGTACGGGTTCGTCGATGTGACGATGTGATCAGGCGTCGTCGGCGCCGTCTGGCCACCCGTCATGCCATAGATCAGGTTGTTGACGCAGATGATCTTCAGATCCACGTTGCGGCGTGCCGCGTGAATAAGGTGATTGCCGCCGATGGCAGATAAATCGCCGTCACCCGAGTAAACGACAACGTTGAGCTTCGGATTGGCCAATTTCAGACCGGTGGCGAACGGAATCGCACGGCCGTGGGTCGTGTGGAAGGAATCCAGATTCACGTAGCCGGCCACGCGGCCCGTGCAACCGATGCCGGAGACAACGACCAGGTTCTTCAGGTCGATCTTGGAGTCGATCAGGGCACGGGTGAACGAGTTTACTGTCGTGCCGATGCCACAACCGGGGCACCAGATATGGGGTATGCGGTCCGACCGCAGAAACGGCTCGACCGGATTGCATGGTTCGCAAGACGTACTGATGTTCACGGTCGTGCTCATCGGACGGCCTCCTCAATGGCTCTCAGAATATCTTCCGGCTTGTGAACGCTGCCGCCCGCATGAGGAACAGCGATCGTCCTGGCTTTACCTGCCGCGCACCGC
>JAEZPW010000115.1 GCA_023441255.1 Acidobacteriota bacterium | reverse complement strand
CGGTCTCGTTTGTGCTCCACAAGAGGCTGCAGACGCGCGGAGAGCAGAGTCGCCGCGCTTATGCCGGCTTCAAAGGTGTCGCCGACGTACTGAATCGGCTCGACCCCGCCTCAGGGAAGGGCATTCTGGAGTTGATCGAGCGGGATGACCCTAACCTTGCACTGAACATTCGAAACCTGATGTTTACATTTGATGATCTACTCGCGGTGCCCGAAGCCGCGATTCGGGAATTGCTGTCGCAACTCGACAAGAAGACGCTTGCTTTGGCCCTGAAGGGCGCTCCCGAGGAACTGAGAATGCATGTTTTCAAGTGCATGTCTTCGCGTGCAGTCGAAATGTTGAAAGAGGACATGGAAGTACTCGGGCCGGTACGAGCGCGGGATGTCGCGAAGGCACAGCAGGAGGCTGTTGCTATCGCGCGCCGTCTGGAGAGCGAGGGCAAGCTGAACCTGAAAGCGGAGGCGGACGATGAGTACCTTCTCTGACGTGGGCTGGTCAAACCAGTGTGGAATCGAGGCGTTTCAGTATCGGCAGGTTGATGGTTCCTTGGTACAGGCGAGGGAGCTGCTGACGGAGGAGGCTTTTGACGTCGACGAAAAATGTGAAGCAGCTCGCCTGTCGGGCATTGCTGAGGGTGAGGCTCGAGCACGAAAAACTTTCGAGCAGATGCTGAATGCTGAGCGGCAGGCATTGGTAGCGACAATTCGGGAATTTGCTCGTGAACGGCAGCACTATTACCAGCGTGTCGAAGCCGAAATCGTCCAACTCGCATTGGCGATCGCACGAAAGATATTGCACCGCGAATCGCAGGTTGACCCGCTTTTGCTGGCGGGAGTGGTGCAGGTCGCACTGCGCAACATGGCGAAGCACTCTGCTGTGCGCGTTCGCGTGCATCCCGATAAAGCAGAACTTTGGCGAGAACATTTCAATGGACTCCCACGCGACGATTTTTCGATTGACGTGGTAGGTGATGCCTGTGTGGACAAAGCATGCTGCGCGCTAGAGACGGAGTTGGGTACTTCGGAGCTTGGGCTGGAAGTTCAACTCAAAGAAATTGAAAAGGGCCTCTTTGATCTGCTCGCGCAAAGGCCGCGTGACCTGTTATGAGCTATCGTTCGGCGTTGCTGGGCCCTTACTTTGAAGTGGTGCAGTCCACACCCTTGATTCGATGGCGCGGCAAGGTCACGCAGGTGGTCGGTCAAGTTATCGAATCAGAAGGGCCTTTCTGCTCGGTCGGCGAGAGCTGTGAGATTGTTGACGTTCGTGGCACAAGGGCCCCTGGGGAGGTCGTTGGATTCAGAGGCACTAAAGTGCTGTCAATGGCACTCGACAAGCCCACAGGAATCCGCTACGGCGATCAGATAATTACCTGGGGTGCGCGGCCGTCGATTCGCGTTGGCAGCGCCTTGCTTGGACGAGTCATCGATGGTGCAGGCAAGGCACTGGACAGTCTAGGACCCTACAACTGCGAGGCAGAGGTCCCTGTCGATGGATCGGCTCCACTGCCTCTTGCACGCGCGCCGATTCGCGAGCCTCTCGGGTGCGGCATACGAGCCGTCGATGCCTTCGTAACATGCGGTCGCGGACAACGTATGGGAATCTTCGGCGGCAGCGGAGTTGGCAAGAGCACACTGCTCGGCATGATGGCTCGGGGCACGGCGGCCGACCTAACGGTGATGGCACTGATCGGCGAGCGAGGCAGGGAAGTCCGAGGATTTCTTGAGGATTCGCTTGGCGCCGAGGGGCGACGTCGCTCAGTAGTGGTGGTTTCGACCTCTGATCAGTCACCACTCCTGCGCATCCGAGCGGCACTGACTGCAACGGCAATCGCCGAGTATTTCTGCACCCGGGGGAAGAACGTTCTCCTCGTGGTCGACTCGCTCACCCGTTTTGCGATGGCTCAGCGGGAAGTTGGACTGGCTGCGGGTGAACCGCCTACTGCCAAGGGATACACGCCGTCTGTGTTCTCTCTTCTGGCCCGGCTTGTGGAGCGAGCAGGACGGTATGGCGGCGGAAGCATAACCGCGTTCTACACCGTCCTTATGGAAGGCGACGATCAGCAGGACCCTCTTGTGGATGCGGTACGGTCATTGCTCGACGGCCACACCATCCTTGATCGAAAGCTTACGTCCCAGCAGCACTATCCTCCCATATCGATCCTCGACAGCTTGAGTCGGCTCATGCCTGCGGTCTGTTCAAAGCAACACATGGAGAAGGCTAAGGAGTTGCGATCTTTGACCGCGGCGTTCGCAGAAGCCGAGGACTTGGTCCGTTTGGGCGCGTACCAGAAAGGCAGCGATCCCACCATCGACAGAGCGTTGACCGTCGTTCCCGAAGTGAAGCGCTTTGTGCAACAGACAGCGGACGACAAAGCGCCTCTTGAACAGACCATCGAGCGCCTGCTCAGCCTGCCGAGCTAGCCATGGGCTTCAAGTTCAGTCTACAAAGGCTGCTCCGCACACGGGAACACGTCGAAAAGCAACGCTGGCGCGAATTGCAGGCTGCTTCCAACAGGCTCATATCTGCCCGAGAGAATCTTCGCCTGTTTCACGAATGGAACGAAAACGAGAAATTGCTGCGTGCAGGCCGCATGAATTCACCGGACCTTCGCGCAGCCGAGATCCACTTCTGGCGCGATTGTGACCAGGTTTCTGCTCAGCAGGAAAAAATCCTGTTGCAATCGGTTGCTCAGCTAGAAGGAGACTACCAGATCGCTTTTCACAGGTTTCATCAGGCCAGGTGCAGCCGTGAAGTTATCTCTGAACTACGGCAGAGAGCGTACGAGTCCTATCGGTCTGAAGTGCAGAAGAAGGAACAACTCGAGGCGGACGAGACATTCATTATGCGGTATAGGCAACAGGAACCGTTTGCCCATTGAGTGTGGGCAAGGTTTGCCGCTTTCAGCGATGCCCTGGATTCTCTGTTCGAGATCTGATCGAAATCTGTTGAAGCAGCTCTATTTGTAGTTGTCGGGGTACCTTCAGTGAGCTTGCCGTTTGGCGGCGTAGTTGCAATCGACTTCGTGAACGCAATGAGTGCTACTGTTCAATTCCTGAGCGCCGCACACTACACGTCGGCCGCTGCCGCACGTGGTGAGAAGCCGGATATTTCTTTTACAGAAGTCATCAGCGCGTTGTTGGGTCAGAACCGCGCACCGTCGTCAGGAATGTCGTGTGATGGTGTCGTCGCAAAGCCATCAAAGGCCGACACGTGTGGACTGGAAGGGAAAGGCACGGACTACGGCGCTGAGAGGGACGATGCAGAGACAGACACCGCGTCCGCCGAGTGCACGGTCGCGTGTGACACGATAATCCCTACGATATGTTGGACCGTCAGCGGCGACACACGCTTGCCAACTACTTTTGAATGTAAGCCGCCTCAGTCGACAAACGGCATACTTCCCGGGTATTCCTCGCATAACACAACTTTGTATCCTCGGGAACTGCGAGTCGAGGGTCCCTCGGCCGATGTACCGGATTCACCCATGGTCGACGGCGGCACTTCTTCGCACATGGCGTTCAAATCGGATCCTCTGCCCTGCTTTCCGGATACCAGCACGCCTGCTGTGGTGAGCCCACCAGATCCGGTGACACAGGCGACCGCCGAGCCTTTAGGCGGCCGTTCAGCAGCGACGGTAACCGAGGCCGCTATCACAGAGGAACCGAATGGTGATTGCCCGGCTTCCGAAGAAAGCGGGGGGGAACTCTTGCTCGCAGTTCCGCCGGAGTGGAGAGAACGGGTCGAGACGGCAACGGTTAGTCGCGAATGGACGGATCAACGCACTGCGATCGGCAGGTCGGTCGCGGAATCACATACGGTGAGGCATATTG
>JAEZPW010000110.1 GCA_023441255.1 Acidobacteriota bacterium | reverse complement strand
CTTTACTGCGCTGCTGCACGTCCTGTTCGTCGAAGAAGCGCCCGGCAAGAATAATGAGGCTGCGAACGGCTGCGTACCCGGTGCCGACGCCGAGCACCTTCACGTCTTTCTGTTTGCCGCCGCCCAGGCTTATGGTGTCGTGATACTCGACCATGGGCGACGCGGCCTTGATGCCGGGTACCTGCTGTTGCACGGCCGCCATATCGGCCACGGTCAGGTAGTCGCTCAGATTTTCGGTGCCGTAGATGCTGCCGCCGCCTTCGTAGTAGGCGTAGATCATGTTGGCGCCGATGTTCTGAATCTGGGACAGAATGTACTGCTTCCCAGTGAGGCCGATCGTGACCACCAGGATGAGAGATGCCGTTCCGATCACCATGCCCAGGGCGGTCAGCGCGAACCGCACCTTGTTCAGCATGAAGGTTTCGTACGCGAAGCGAATAATCTCGCTCACCACAAGCTTGCGCGGGTTCGGGCGCTGCGGCGGAGGCGCAGTAAGCTTCGAGACGTCGATCGGGCTCTGAACGGCCATCGTCAAGACCAATGCTAGTCTTTCGATGTGGTCAGGGCAAGAAACGGAGCAGGTTCGTGCCCAGCGGCGTGGTGAGCAGGGACCGAGTCTGAATCTGGATCTTTGGTTCTTGATTTTTCGATCGTGTCGGTGACTCGTCGTGGCAACTCGCGGCCACTTAGAGCCCCTCTCACTCACAATCGACCCTGAAGAAAAAATTATGATCACACGCAGGGAATTCGCCGCGCGTCTGGCGCAGGCCGGTGCTGCTGCCATGTTCGCGAGTTCGGGACTGCTGACCGCTTGCGGTGGCCTAGGTTCCGGCACCAGCTCCAACTCCAACTCCAATTCCGGTCCCGACTCGTCGAGTGGACAGACGACGCTGCAAGCGGCCGCAAAATCGCGCAACCTGCTTTACGGGGCGGCTGTGCGGTCTGACGAACTGCAAAACGATAAGGCGTTTGCGGACGCCTTCACTGCCCAGTGCGCCATGCTTGTGCCTGAAGTCGAGTTGCAGTGGAACATACTGGAGACCTCGCCGGGTGTTCTGAACTTTGCCGGCGCCGACTTCCTGTCCAGCTTCGCTCAGCAGCACGGCATGCAGTTCCGCGGACACTCGCTGGTTCCCGCAGGTGAGTTCCCCAAGTGGATCAAGCAACTTACCGACCGCAACCAGGTGATCGACCAGATCACGACGCACGTCACCACCGTGGTGCAGCACTATGCGGGCCACGTCGTTTCATGGGACGTGGTGAATGAGGCGGTCAATCCCTCCGATGGTCTGGCGAACGGATTGAGAAACAGCTTCTGGATGCAGGTGGTCGGGGAAGAGTACATCGACGTGGCATTCAAGGCTGCTGCCGCGGCAGATCCTGCGGCCCTGCTCGTGTATAACGACTTCGGCCTTGAATACGACACGCCCGATTCGGACCAGCGGCGCGCCGACGTTCTGGCTCTGCTGCAACGACTTCTCCAGCGAGGCGTTCCGGTACACGGACTAGGGTTTCAGGCCCATCTCTACGGCGACGCGAACAGCATCAACCCAAGCAAGCTGACCGATTACGTGAACCAGGTGTCGCAACTCGGACTGAAGATCTTCATTACCGAAATGGACGTTAACGACCAGGCACTGGCAGGCGACCTCACCATACGCGATACGCAGGTCGCCGATATGTATACGCTGTTCCTGAATGCGGTGCTGCAGAACACGGCCCTCACCGAGGTCACCACGTGGGGACTAAGCGACCGCTACACATGGATGGTCCAGCACGCGCCCAGGGCAGACGGTCTTCCGCCGCGTCCGTTGCCGCTCGACTCCGACCTGAAGCCGAAGCTGGCATTCGACGCCATAGTGAACGCGTTCAAGGCAGCGCCAAGCAGATAAAACAAAAAATGGATGATGGCAGAAGGCTGAAGGCAGATGTGCCCATCCATCTGCCATCCTCCATCTGCCATCTACCATCACCCGTCTGCCATTGCCTTTATTCTTTCTTCTCTCCGGTTTCCGATTCTTTCGTTCCGGCGCTTGCGGTTTGCGTGCCAAGCGACCTCAAATAGGCCGTGACTGCCGTGGCGTCCTCACGGCTGAACCGATATGGCGGCATGGGCGGGCGCGCAGGTATGCCGTTGGGCGACTCGCCAGTTGAAAGGAATTTGATGATCTCCTCGTCCTTGAAACCGGGCAGGCCGGCTATGCGCGGGGCCTGATCCGTCCAGTTAGGGATGGGAACGGTCGGCTTCATGAACAGCGGTGAGCCGCCGAGCCATTGTTCCTCTACGAAATCTCCCTTTTCATTTCGCGGGGAGTGGCAGTCCTGGCACATCCCTACCTGTGTTACCAGGTACTTGCCACGTGCGATCAGCTTCGCTTTTGAGGTGGAAGGCGATTTGGCGGGTTTTTGTGCGAATAGCGTAATGGCGGCAACCGTCAGTATCAGCGTGGCGACGGCTGCAAGGCGAAGACTCGACTTCATTCTGGCAGCTCCAAGTAATAATCAGGTTAGGTTGGGGCAGAGTTAATGTTTCGGCGCAGGTTAAGAGTCTATCTTTTTTTGCCTGCGCCATTGTGCTGATGGGCAAAAATGCAGAGCTGCGGGCCAGGGATGGGCACGCTGCAATCCGCAATCACATCAGTCCGTAGCGTTTCCTTTTTTCGAGCAAGGTTTTGCGGCTGATGCCCAGGATTCCGGCGGCGATGGTTTTCTTGCCATGCGTGTAAGCGAGCACCTCAGCGATGTAGGAGCGCTCGAGTTCTTCGAGCGACATTTTCCGCTGAGTGTCTGCTGCCACCCGAAGATGGGCGGGCAGATCATCGAGCGTCGGCTGTCCGTTCCTGGTCGAAACCACAAGGCGCGTCATTACGTCCCGCAACTCACTGACATTACCGGGCCAGGCGTAGGCTTCCAGCCGGGCGACGATGTCGGACGTCAGCTTGATCGGCGGCTTACGATGGACCTGGCAAAGTTGGCGTACGAAGTGCTCGGCCATGGGCGCGATGTCGCGGACGCGCTGCCGTAGTGGCGGGACCACAAGCGGCGCCACGGCAAGACGGAAATAGAGGTCTTCGCGGAACGAACCGCGCGTGACCGCTCGCTGCAAGTCCGTGGTGGTGAGAGCGATGACGCGGGCGCTCATGGGAACGAACTTGGTGCCGCCGGTGCGCTGGAAGCATTGCTGTTCGATGGCATGGAGCAGGCGTTCCTGCTGCGCCATCGACAGCGCCGAGATCTCGTGCAGGAGAACGGTTCCTCCGCCGGCTATCTCCAGTCGCCCGCGGGTGACGTGCGTCACTCCCGCGCCGACCACCGCCTCCGAGCCGAACAGTTCCGTGCTCAGAAAAGCTTCGGGCAGGGTGGCGCAGGCGAGTTTGACGAGCGGAGCCTGGGCGTTCGGCCCAAGATAATGGATAAGCGTTGCGAGCAGGTCCTTGCCGGAGCCCGGTTCACCCGATATGAGCAGGGGCGAGCGGTTCGCGGCTGCGCGACGAACCTGGGGCAAAAGGCTGATGGAGACCGGATCAACCGCAACCCAGGCCGAGAGGATGCCTTGCAATGCGGCCGGCAGCGGCGCGGGGGCCGCTGCCACCGCACTCAACTCTTGCGGGTTCGCGACTTGGTGGGAGTAGCCGCGCGCGGACGCGTCGAACGCTTCGCTGGCGTCTTTTTCGCCGCGCTGGCGGAGGTTGTCTTCTTCGCCGGCCGGGAGTCCTTTGCCTTCAGATCTGAAGGATGCAGGTTCTTTGCCGATTTCCACAGCCGCTCCAGATCGTAGTAGTCACGCGCCTTCTGACTGAATACGTGGACCACGAAATCGACGTAATCCAGCAACACCCACTCGGCCTGCTTGTAACCCTCGACGCTCTTCGGTCTCAGGCCGACTCGGGAGAGTCTCTCCTCGACTTCATCCGAGATGGCTTGAATCTGCCGCGGGTTGCTACCCGAGCAGATAACAAAATAATCCGTGAATGCGCCGGAACCCTTTTCGAGTTCGAGGATGGAAAGCCGGTCCGCCTTCTTCTCCTCGCACGCCGCTACTGCCGCCGATACCTGCTCCCTTAAGTCGTTCCTTTTCATTAGTCCTCGTAGGATTCTCGTTTCTATTGTCCCGTTATCCTGTCACCGTTTCTATTGCCGCGTTATCGTGCCAGCGTTTCTATTGCCCCTCAGAAAACAGCTGTCATCCTGAGCGCAGCGAAGGACCTATGCATTTTGCTCGTAGCTCCGATTAACGCGCCCCCATGGCGCAGCTGCCGGCGACGAATGCATAGTTCTCGCTTCGCTCAGAGTTGTGTGCCCTCTTTGCTGCCCCCACTCCGACGCTTTTGTCATTCCGAGCGCAGCGAGGAACCCCTACACCATTAACAGCGTTGCTGCGGTAGAGGTTCCTCGTCGCTTCCTCCTCAGAATGACAACGTTAAAAAAGTCACAGGCGAATGACACCTCGAATGCTGCTACTTCTTTCGCCTTCTCGATTTCCCCGACGGCGCAACTGATTGCCCCGATGTCGCCGCTCCAATCTCGATGACTTTTGCCGCCGGTGCCTGTTCGATCTTCTGTCCCCGATACAGCCCCATTTTCTTGATGTAATCGGCGACTGCCGGCGCAACCCACCGGTTCAAAGCACGCGAACCGGCGGCAGCCTGGCGAACCTGCGTCGCCGAAACTTTTTCTTCGACTCCTTGGAGCAGGTGGATGACCGCGCCGCCAAGCACGATATCCCCCAGCGCCTCTGTCTGCCGGAACGGCTTCAGCACATCTCCTGCGGGACGCATGGACTCGGGCAGGGCGCCGGCAACATCGGCCAGCGAGTATCCCGGGCGGCTCACTACGATGAACTCGCATTCGCGCAACAGCGCTTCCGGATCGCGCCACTTCGAAATGTCGACAAAGGCATCAATTCCGATCAGAAAGAACAGCCGGTCAGACTTCTTGAGCGTGGACTTGAAGCGCCGCACAGTGTCGATGGAGTAGTTCGCGCCGTAATGCGGGTTGCCGTTCTGATCGGGCGCTTCCAGCAGGGACGGCACGAGGTCCTTCTCGCCCTGCGTGGCCAGCGCCAGCATGGTGTAACGGTGGTGATAAGGCGTGAGTGGCTGCCGCTGCTTGTGCGGCGGGATGTCGGCGGGAACGAGGTAAACGCGGCCAAGTTGAAAGCGCTGTTGCGCTGCGCGCGCAACGGCTATGTGGCCCAGGTGTACCGGATCGAATGTTCCCCCAAACAGTGCGACGTTCATCAGCGAGCGCAGATTAACACAACCCGAGCACGACCGCTATGGCCGACAGCATGAAGGATGGTAGATGAAGCTCGGTAGATGTCAGATGGAGGATGGTAGATGGCAAATGTTTAACTTCCACCATCTGCCATCTGCCATGCTTTCTTTCACTCGCTCTTAAGTTCCGTGGGTACTCCGGCCGGCGCGGCCGAGGTCGGCGCCGTTGAAACCGGACCCGGACGGCGATCCATGAGTGGAGGCGCTGACGGCCGTACCACGGCAGGCCCACGCTCGTCGTACTTGCCGAAGATCATCTTTCCTGCGGTGGTCTGCAACACAGACGTCACGGCGATCTCGACGTTCTTGCCGATCATCTTGCGGGCGTTGTCAACCACCACCATGGTGCCGTCGTCGAGGTAAGCGACACCCTGGTTGTATTCCTTGCCTTCCTTCAGGATGAAGACCTTCATGATCTCGCCGGGCAGCACGATCGGCTTCAGTGAGTTGGCAAGCTCATTGATGTTCAGCACCTCGACTCCCTGCAGTTGCGCCACCTTATTCAGGTTGAAGTCGTTGGTGATGATCTTCGCCTCGTACACCTTGGCCAGTTCGATCAGCTTCAGGTCGACTTCACGCACGGCGGGGAAGTCGTCGTCGACGATCACCACCTGCAGCGTGGCGATCTTCTGTATGCGCTGCAGGATGTCCAGGCCGCGGCGGCCACGGTTGCGCTTGAGCGAGTCTGCCGAATCAGCGACCAGCTGCAACTCACGCAGGACGAAGTTCGGGATCACCAGAGCACCATCGAGAAACCCCGTCTCCGCAATGTCGGCAATGCGGCCGTCGATGATGACGCTGGTGTCCAGGATCTTGTAGCTGCGCTTCGTGGTTTTCTCGCCACCGAACACGCCTCCCAGGGCAGAGAGGTTCAGCAGGTCACCTTTACTGGCTCCCACCGCCAGGCCAACGTAGGCCATCACCATCATGACCACGAGTGATAGAAAGCGGGCCGTGTCGGTGTCGGGAATGCTGGAGTGGAGCACCAGGCTGAAGAGATAGGCGCCCATGATCCCGAGAATGCTGCCGATGGCTGCCCCGATGAGCCGCTTCAGGCTGACCTGCCGCAGCCGCCACTCAAACACCACCACTGCGGTGCCGATCAACAGGCCGGCTACCCCGGCGGCTGCCCTGTGCAACTCGAACGGGTGGATTGTGAACGAGGCCACACCGACCAGGACCACGAAAAGAATGCGAATTAGAAGTAAATCCAAGCTGGGCCTCCCGGTCCGAGCTTGTCCAGCGCCGCTTGTCTAATCAAGCACATCGATGTCCGGCAAAAGCAACGCCAGTCGAGCCTGAACTGCGGCGCCACGCGCCGCCCTATGAAAGTCGTCAGCCAGGGAGAGTTCCCCGGAGATCACTTAATCTAAGATGCTGACTTCTAGAACATGAGCTACTTACAATCTGAGTCAAAGACCCAATCAGGGGAACTATGATACACCGGCAAAGCTGGTCGTGCCCGTCACCCCGGTGCTGAATCGAATTCCCTTTTGGCGAATCGAACAACACGAGATTCGTTCAACCCGAAACCATTGGCATCGATCCGCAGAACGGACTCACGGGCCGGTTGTGGCACTCTGGTTGCCAAGGCCCGTATCCGTCCTGTAGAATCAAGTTTTTCCGCGAGAGGTTCGTTACAGCAATGAAGGCAGCTATCCACCCCAACTATCACGACACGCGCGTACAGTGCGCATGCGGCAACAACTTTACGACCCGGTCCACGCACAAAGGCGACATCCACGTGGAAATCTGCTCCGCCTGCCACCCGTTCTTCACCGGCAAGCAGAAGGTCATCGACAGCGCTGGCCGTATCGAGCGCTTCCGCCGCAAGTACGCCAAGAACGAGCAGAAGTAGCCGTTCGCAAGTTCAAGAATCTAAAGGCCTCCGTGCACCCGGAGGCCTTGCACTTTTGACTGTTGATTTTCGATCTTTGATTGTCTATCTGTGCCCAATGGGGTCAGGTTTCCAATCAAAAATCAGAAATCAAGAATCGGGAATTTCGTTCAGTCTGCCCCTGCCGCCCTCGCCTGCGGCTGCGTGCAGAACTTGCAATGGGTCGCCCCGGCCGCAATGATCTCCAGGCAATGGGGACACGTCTTGGTCTCCGGCGTGGGTGTCGGCTTCACCAACGCCTTGCCTAGAATGAAGACCACGAAGGCGATGATGACGAAATCCACCAACACGCCGATGAAGTCGCCGATCATGAATTTCTGACTGCCGACGGAGAAGAACCACGCCTTCCAGTCGGTCGAAGGCATGATGAGTCCGATCAGGGGCATGACCAGGTCGGTAACCAGCGCGGTCACTACCTTGCCGACCGCGGCGCCCAGGATGAAACCGATGGCCAGCGCCATCACGTTCTGTTTCAGCAGGAAGGCCTTGAATTCCTGATACATGTATTGCCTCCTCGGGAGCCTGCTTACGTCGCCGTAGATTGTGCCATAAACAGAGCTGCTGTGCGCGGAGGGCAGAAAGCCAACCACGGATTTCACTGATTCGCACGGATAGTAACTCGAAGGGCCTTCTGCCTTTTGCAAATCGCGGAAGCCCGGAACTCTAAGACTTGCTTTTTCAAATCCGTCCCAATCCGTGCAAATCCGTGCTTCCTGTTTTGACTTACCTGCACGCCCGCCGCTATTGCTCAGTTGGTAAAATGATCCAGTGCGGAAGTACTGGGAAAATCCGGCCGCTAAGGGCGAGATGCCGCAAGGGGTGAGGGTCCCGGCCGAGTTCTACATCGGCGCGGTCTGCATCGCGCCGGCCACCGTGCTGGCCCCCATGGCAGGCGTCACCGACACCGTTTTTCGCCGCTTCATTCGCGAGATGGGCGGCTGCGGCCTGCTCATGACCGAGTTCACCTCGGCCGACGGCATGCTCCGCGCCTGGAACGACAAGGCCAAGCGCTACCTCTACTTCGAGGATAACGAGCACCCCATCTCGGCGCAGCTTTTCGGCAGTAATCCGCCGGTGATGGCCGACGCCGCACGCACTATCGAACAACTCGGCTTCGACCTGGTCGACCTCAACCTCGGCTGTCCGGCAAAGAAAGTAGTGAAGTGCAACGGAGGCTCCGGCCTGCTGCGCGACTTACCGCTCATCGGCGAAATATTCAAGTCCGTCCGTGCGGCCATTTCCATTCCGTTCACGGTGAAGTTCCGCATCGGCTGGAACGACGAGGAAGTGGTATGCGTCGAGCTGGCGAAGATGGCCGAAGACTGCGGACTGAATGCAGTCGCGCTTCACGCCCGCACCCGCGAACAGGGCTACAGCGGGGAGGCCCGCTGGGAATTTATCGCCGCCGTGAAAGACGCCGTCAAGATCCCCGTGATCGGCAACGGCGACATCCGCTCGCCCGAGGACGCCGTGCGCATGGTGGCCGAGACTAGTTGCGATGCCGTAATGATCGGCCGCACTGCCGCTTCGAACCCGTGGATCTTCCGCCAGATCGCGCAGTACACCGAAACCGGCGCGTACGACGAGCCGAGCGAAGCCGACCGTTATCACATGATCCGCACTTACTTCCAGATGCTGATCGCCGAAGAGGTCAGGGGCGCCGAAGGCAAGATGAAGCAGTTCGCCTCGTGGTTCACCCACGGCGTTCGCAACGGCGCGCACCTGCGCAAGGCCATCTACGAGTCGAAAACACAAACGGCCATCCTCGAAGCGGTCGAAAAGTTCTTCGAACCGGCACTGGCCGGCAATCCCGTCTAGCAACGCCGGGTTTTGTGTGGCGCCCGGGTCTTCGACCCGGCGAACTCTTCGGTAACAAGATCGCCCACTCCCGTGT
>JAEZPW010000091.1 GCA_023441255.1 Acidobacteriota bacterium | reverse complement strand
ACCTGCACTGCCACTCTTCTTGCGAAGTCGCGACAGCCGACCATTACTTGGGCTCCGGGCTCACCGCCAACCGGGAAAACCGGCCAAACACCTCGGGACTCTTCTTGTCTTGACAATTCCTGTTCGCCTCAACCAGCGCCTCGCAATTGACCGTTGCCGACCCTACGTTGCTTTTGTATCGGTGTCCGCCACCGCGAAGCAGCGGAACCGGTATCTCTCACCTCGCGGCGGGAGAGAACTCAGAGCGTTTCGCGATTCGCTCCGGATTCGCAACGCTGACCTGGCTTCAGCCCCGGACTCAGCGCCAACCGGGAAAACATCTGAAATGTCAAAGAACGATTGTGAATCTACTCCTGTCCTGTTTTTCGTCAATAGTTTCGCGTGCAAGTTTATCTGCTTTGTTTTCAATCGAGTGCAGCTCGTCCACAGGGGTGTGCAGCGAAAATGGTGCAGGCGAAAACGCGAGAAGGCGCATGGATCGCGGAGAGCGCGAATTCATGCGATTGTAACGTGCTTCGGCAGCAGCCAAAAATGCAGGTGCGGAGCAGATCGCAATGTGAAAATCGTGGGATAAACCGCATGGGCAGCGGCGATCTTCGATCGTTGATTTCTGATTTTCGATTCGAAGGCGGGCTAGACTACGCGGCCACTTTGGATTGCCAACAAAAAAAGGAGCGCCACCCGGCGCCCCTATTGTGAGAGAGATCTGTCCCATTCTCAGATCTAATTGAACTGAACCCGAAGAGACGGAGAGAGTTCCTGAAAGAGGACTCTCTTTACAGGATTCTTACATCAGGAGCGTTTGGCTTCTGCTGTCTTTTCGGAGGGCGCTTCGAAAGCCTCCGCCTGCATCTTGCCGTTGCGGTTGAGCAGGATTTCAACCTTGCCTTCGGCGTCTTCAAGTTCCTTGCGACAGGAGTTCGAGAGCTGGATACCCTCTCCGAAAAGGCCCAAAGCCTGCTCCAGGGGGATATCTCCTTTTTCAAGTTCGGTAACGATCTGCTCCAGGCGCTGCAGGCATTCTTCAAATTTCGGCAAGGGTGATCTCCGTGTCTGCGTATTGTAAAGGAAAAGGTGAGATGAGGTGCCACGAACCAAAATCCCCACCTTTGCTGCGCAACGATGGTGCTCTCGAATGCAGAGTGAAGCAGCGAACAGTTCGCCGGGTCGAAGACCCGGCGCTACACAAAAAAGGGCGGCCGGTGAGGGCATCGGCACACGTGAGTGCCCGCGGCCCAGGACGGCGGCGTTAGGTCAATTCACCGTGGCGCCGCGGCGGGACTCGAGTGCCTCAAGCACGTCGACGGCGGAGGAGTAGCGTCCGAAGGGTGCGCTGATCTGGGCGCCCTGAACCATGTGGCGCACAGCTGCGAGCATGTCGCGGGCTATGGCGACGCCCTCGGCGCGGGCGGCGTCTGCGTTGGACACGCCGGCCATGCGGGTGAGGATATCGTCGGGCACGGAAACGCGCAGCTCATTCTTCATGAATTCGGCATTGCGCAGGCTGGTTAGCGGCCAGATTCCAGCGACGATGGGAATCTTGTATTGCTCGGTGGCACGCACAAACTTTTCGAGCAGGTCCAGGTCAAATACGGGTTGAGTGACGCAGAGTTCCGCTCCGGCTTCGACTTTGTAGGCGAAACGGCGGAGTTCTTCGTCGATATTGGGAGTGCCGGGATTCGCGCCGACAGCGATTACGAAGCGTGTGCCGCTGCCGATGGGATTTCCGCCGATGTCGAGGCCGCAGTTCAGGTTATGGACAATGTTGACCAGGCCGATGGCGTCAACGTCGAAAACGGCGGTGGCGTCGGGATAATTACCGAGCTTCGGCGGGTCTCCGGTGATGCAGATGAGGTTGCGGATGCCTATGGCGTCGGCGCCGAGCAGGTCGGACTGGATGCCGAGGACGTTGCGGTCTCGACAGGTGTAGTGCAGGACAGTTTCGATACCGACCTGCTGCTGGATCAACAAGGCGAGAGCCTGGTTCCCCATGCGGGCGGAGGCGCGGGGACTGTCGGGGATGTTGACTGCGTCCACACCAACGGATTTCAGGAAGCGTGCGCCTTCGACTTCTTTCTCGAAGTTCGTTCCTTTTGGCGGAACGATCTCGATCATGGTGATGAACTCGCCGGCCGCGAGTTTGGCCCCCATGCGTGAACGTTCGCCTACAGGTGGCGGGGTGATGCTGGTTTCCGTCTTAGGCTTGGTTACGACTTTGTAGGGACTTTCCTTCGCGCCGCCGACGCGCAGACGGGACTTCATCGAGTGAATGTGCTCAGGTGTGGTGCCGCAACAGCCGCCAATGAGTCTGACTCCGGCGGCAATGAAATCGGGCACTGGGCTGGCCATGTATTCAGGCGAACACAAGTAAATGTTGCGGCCCTCGACGTTGCGCGGCATACCGGCGTTCGGTTGCGCGGCGAGCGGTTTGTCGGTGAGCTTGGCTATCCGCTCGATGGCGTCGAGCATGGCGACAGGACCGACGCTGCAGTTGCAGCCGATGACGTCGGCGCCCCAGTCGACGAGTTTGGGGGTGAAGACCTCGGGGTCGGAGCCATCGAGGCAATTGCCGTCTTCGTCAATGGTGACCTGAGCGACCAGGGGGATCTGCGGTGCGACGTCGCGGGCGGCGAGGATGGCCTGATGCAGTTCTTCGAGGT
>JAEZPW010000084.1 GCA_023441255.1 Acidobacteriota bacterium | reverse complement strand
GAGATAGCCGCGCGCTACGTACCCCTTCGCGAGTAGCTGCTTTACTATCTGAGCGACCGTTGTATTTGGAATCGTCAAAACAGACCGCCGGGGACCTGAAACGTTGATGCCCAGGATGCGTCCCTCCGCGTCAATGAGTGGACCTCCTGAAAATCCCGTAAAAGGCGACAAATCCAAACGCCAGTACCGGTCAATCCGCCCCCCCTGCCAAGTGCGCCAGGGGCCGCCAATCGCGCTCACGACGCCGTAGCTGGTTCTGAGTCCAAGGGCGGGGCGCCGCCCCACCGCGAAAACGAGATTTCCTACTCGAACTTGTTGAACATCAGCAAACTCGGCGGCAGCCACATCGGCGCTGTCCAGCTTCAGAACCGCTATGTCCGTTGCGGGATCACGGCCCACAATCTTCGCTTGCATGGTGCTGCCGCCTGCTGATACCACCGTGAATTCCGCTCGGCCACGAATTGTGTGCTCCGCGGTGACGACTACCCCAGCACCCCAGACAGTTCCGCTCACGCCGTGTTGACCACCTTCCGGGACTCCGATCGTGCTTCGGCCTGCCTTGTCGACTGCGTCAGCCAGATTGTTTGAAAGCTCCACCAATGTGTTCGCCATCTCAACCTCCGCTGTAAATCATGTACGGATTGCGACGGCTGCGCATCAGTCTGAAGACGAGTGCTCACCTGGACAAAAGACTAGATCAGAGCTGGATGGTGATCACGTGCGACTTGCCGACTAGTGGTGGTTTTCGGCGCTCCACACGCGTACGCATAGGCGAGGATTCCGCGCAGTAGGACTCATCCCAGCTTTCGAAACGCTTCAATGCAGCAGCGGTCACAAGCTATTTCCTGGTATTTGGTCGCAACGCGACCCTCGGTGGAGTCGTCGGCAAAATCCGGCTGCGATCCACGACCCCGCTGCCTTCGAGCACGGCATAGAACTTGTCAGCGGCAATGTTCTGCAATCGATCCACGACGCCGGAGGGCCAGCGTATCTCGACGAAGTCGATCTTCGTGGCAGGGCCGAGCCCGAAGTGAATACGAGTGTCGTTCTGCGAAAGATAGCTACCCCCGCTGCGAACCTCGTCCGTCTGGGTCACGCCGCCGCTGACGATCTTAACCTTCGCTCCGATTGCCATGCGATTGCTTTTCGTCCCTGCGAGTTCAAAGCTGACCCAGTGGTTCTTGTTGTTGCTCATGTTGCGCAGGATCATCGGGCGGCCCGCGATGTCTTCGACGACGACATCCATGTGGCCGTCATTGAACAGGTCGCCGACGGCAAGTCCGCGCGAGACCCGCGCCTCCATTATTGCTTTGCCGGCCTGGTCGCTGGCGTCGCAGAACGTGCCGTCACCTTGGTTGATCTGGACGATCTTGGGTTCTCGGTAGCGGGCGCCGCTGGGCAGGGTGTCCACTTGCGGGTAGACGTGGCCGGCGACCGCGATGAGGTCGAGCCAGCCATCGTTGTCGAGGTCAACGAACGCGTCGCCCCACTTCACGCCGGGCAGCGAGGGCAAAGCCACACCGGACTTGTAGGACACGTCTTGAAAATCCCAGTCTCCGTTGTTGCGGTAGAGCGCGTCGTATTCGTCAGCGAAGTTGGTGACGTAGATCGACGGGCGACCAGTGTGCATGTAGTCCCCAAGCGCCACACCCATGCACGCCTGCTCGGAGCCGTCTTCAGTGACGGCCGTGCCGGATTCGAGACCGATCTCCGCAAACTTGCCGTTGCCAAGATTCTTGTACAAGAAGTTGGGGGTGGAATCGTTTGCGACGAAGAAGTCGGGGCGTCCCGTGTTGTTGAAGTCGGACCAGACGACAGTCATGCCGTAGTAGCCGTTGGGGTCGTCTACTCCCGCTGCTTTGGATACATCGGTGAAGGTGCCATCGCCGTTGTTGTGGAAGAGAGAGTCTCCAGCGCCTTTCAGTCCACGCGGGCCGCATTGCACGTCGATACCGCGATATTTGCAGGTCGGACTGCTACCGAATCCGGGAAGATCGTTGAGGTGAAAATCCACGTAGTTCGCGACGGCGAGGTCCACGAAACCGTCGCCGTCGTAGTCGCCAAACGACGCGCCCGTTGACCAGCGACCGTCGGCTACGCCGGCTTTCGCTGTGACGTCGGTGAACGTGCCGTCGCCATTGTTGCGGTAGAGCACGTTGCCGCCGAGTGCAGTGACGTAGATGTCGGGCCAGCCGTCATTGTTGAAGTCGGCAACGGCACCTCCCATGGCGATGCCGGGAAAACCGACACCCGCTTTGTCCGTGACGTCGGAGAAGGTGCCGTCGTGGTTGTTGTGGTAGAGAGCGCTGCGGCTCTTCTGTCCCTTGTTAGCCATCTGAACGGTGGGCGCGTTGGTGAAGTAAATGTCGAGCCAGCCGTCGCGATCATAGTCGAGCAGCAGGACTCCTCCGCTCATGGACTCTACGATGTAGCGGTTCTCGGGCGCGGAGTCGTGCGTGAACGTGATGCCCGTCTTGGTCGTGATGTCGATCAGTTGCGGGACGTAGCGCCCGTGACACTTCATCGTTTTCACGCCCGCTGGAACAGGTGGTGGAGCGGGATGTCCCCCCTGCGCCCACGCTATAGCGGAGAGAAGCGAAAACAGGATCGTCTGCCTGGCAAGACGCGCGAGATGAGCGAGGTTCAAGTGAACACCGGGGAACTATGGATTTGAACTCGGCTGTGGAACCATCTGCTGCCGCTTTTGAGCTTTCAGCTCCTTGTAGATCGCCAGTTCGCGATCGGCATCTTCTAGCCGGGACTGCTTGCGGTAGGCAATCTGGAGCTGGTAGTGCACGTAATCCGTGTTCGGGATGAGGCGGGCGGCGGTCTCGAGGTACGGCACAGCACTGGCGACGTCACCTTTGTCGAGAAGGACTTTGCCGAGCTGGTAATTGGCCTGCGCATGGGTCGGGTCGGAAGCCACTACTTCCTTGAAGAGGGCGACCGCTTCGTCCTGCTTTGATTGTTGCAAGTAGGTGAACCCGAGGTTGTATTTGGCGTCGGCGTCGTTCGGATTAAGGCGCAATTCCTCTTCGAACTCCGGGGCCGCGTCGGCGGGGCGGTCGGCGTGGACATATGAGAGCCCGGCGTAATAGTGGGCCTTGGGATATGAAGGATCGTTCTTCAGTATGCGGTGCATGACTTCGGCGGCGTGACGCGGATTTCCGACCTCGTCCCAGGTGCGGCCGACAAGCATTAGGACCTCGGGAGGCAAGTTCTGCGTTTCAAGCTGCGCGAGTATGTCACCGGCCTCCTTGAAGGCACCCTGTTTCGCATAGGAATCGGCCAGCGCGTATGCAAGGCCCGGATCGGCCATCACGTCGGCTCCCAACGGTGCGATCGTCTCCACGGCCTTCTTGTGCTGGTCGGTCATGTAGTACGACATGCCGAGGGTTGCGCGAGCGACTTTGTCCTGCGGCGTCGTGCCGATCACTTGTGAGAGGGCTCTGATGGCCTCGGGGAATTTTTCGGCGCGAGCGGCGGCAATGCCGAGATTGCGGGTGAGGCCGGGAACGGTCGGATCCCAGCGTTCGGCTTCCTGATAATGAACGAGGGCCAGGTCATATTTCTTCGAGATTGCTTCCGACGTGGCGAGGTCATTGAAGCTTGCCCCAAGCAGAGTGCGCAACTGCTTCTCTTCCTGCAGAGCCTGACGGGTTTCCTGTTCCGTGAGATTGGCCCTGGCGAGGACGGCGGCGTCCAACCGTGAAGTCGAGTCACGATCGGCGAAGTCGGCGCTAGTGACGTCGTCAGCCTTTGAGGACTCGGCCGGGAGGTATGCGTCTGCGCCGCCCATGTCGCTGCGATTGGAACCGGCGCGGCTTTCGGCCTGTACGCGTTCTTGCAACTCGCGGGCCTTTTGCAGGAGAGGCCGACCTTCCTCCTTTCGCTCGGAATCGTTTAAGATCCGGCCGAGAGCGAAGTACGCTTTGCGGATGAGGTAGTTCGAGCGGGAGTCGCGGTTGCCGTTCAGGGCGATCGCTTTGCGCAGCATCTGCTCGGCAGTCTTCGAGTCACCGCGTCCAACGGCGTTCAGTCCGAGGTAAAGCCACGGCTCGGGCCACGACGGGTCAACCTGAGTGGCGATTCGCAGGTAACGGTCAGACTGCTCGTAATTTCTCGCCGTGGATTCGATCGCGCCCATCAGGTAGTTGCTGAGAAAGTCGCGCGGGTAGACCGCCAGTTCTGCGCAGAATTCGGTGCGGATCTCGGGGGTGGCGACCCAGCCTTCCTTGATGAGCGCGATCAGGCCGAGAAAGTAGTGTGCGTGTGGAGTTTTCGGGTCAGCCTGCAGGGCCAGTTTGAGTTCGCGAACCGCGTCATCGGGATACTCGGCGTCACGGTAAGCCCGGGCGAATAGTACGTGTAGGACTCCGACGTTACCAGGAGCACGCTGACGCATATCGGCGAAGACAGCTGCGGCTTTGTCCTTTTGATGGCTGTTTAGCAAGGAGATGGCGAGGGCATAGGCGGTTTCAGGTTCCCAGCGCAGGGCCAATGAGCGAGAAAGCGAATCGCCCGCTTTCGCCCAGTCGCGTTTCATCATCCAGGCCTTGCCCTGGATGTGCCATCCGCGAGGGTTCTCCGGGTCGGCGAAGATAGCCTTCGACGCTTCAGTCAAGGAATCGTCCGGCTTCTTTGCGCGGAGAAACGTAACTGCCAGGTCGACGTGAGTGTCGGCAGTGTCTTCAAAATCGAGCGAGCGGCCGTACAGGTCGGCGGCCGGGGTGAAGGCGCCTTCGATAAGCCGGAGGTGGGCCATCTGGCGCAGAGCGAGCGCTATGAGACTCTGGTTCGCCTTCGCTATGTTCGATGGATCGCCCGAGTTACGAGCATTCTCAACTGCTGACAGCCGCCGCTTAAGTTCTGTTTCGGCAGGCGAGGCGACCGAGACTTTGGCTGGTGCCGACGGCGTGTGCTTGAGAACGGGGGCGGGGCGCTGGGCATGTCCGAACGACGCAAACGCCCCGACAACAAGACATGCCACAGTGAGCGCGTCTATCCAGCTGAATCTCACGACATGATGGATGCGGTTTGCGTGGCAAAAAGGAGCCACGAATGTTCTCCGGTGAAAAAAACGGCGAGAACCCGATTGGGGTCCGGGTTCCCGCCGCGCTTTGAGCTGACCCTCGTCGGCTCAGATCAGAAGATGAACTTCAAAGCGTACTGCATCTCCCTTGGACCTCGCGTGCTGGTCGCAGCACCGAAGGACTGGTTGACGAAGCTCGTCTGGCCCGCGCCGGGTACGACGGCGGTTATGACATTGTTGGTGGGACTGCAAGCAGCCGTGCCACAAACAATGTTGCCGTTGAGCCAACCGGTACCGATGCCGCCTGTCAGGAACTGTGGGTGGTTGAGCGCATTGAAAGCCTCAAACCGGAACTGCATGCTGAAGCGCTCCGTGAGCTTCCAGTTCTTGTAAAGCGAAATGTCGGCGTTCACCAGTTTTGGCCCGAGACAGTTTCCTCGACCGGAGCCTTCGATGGTCCCGAGCTGATAGCCAACGAGCGTGAATGCGGCGGGATTGAATATCTGCGAGCCGTTCCGGTCCGATGTGCAGCTCACGCCGGTTGGAATCAGCCGCATGGAGTTTCCGGATCCCGAGTTCGTGCCCAGTCCCGTGCCGGTCGGGTCGGCAATGGTACCGGTCAACGACGTTCCCGGGACGACCCAATTGAGGTTGTTGCGCGGTCCTCTTACCCAGACTGAATTGCCGGACTGCGCCGAGACGATCGTAGCCAACTCCCAGCCGCCAAGCACCTGCTGCACAAACGCGTGCGCCCCCTTCAGTGAAGGCAGATAGAAGATCGCATTTGCCGTGAAGATGTGCGGACGATTGATCTCGGAGTTGCCACGGTCAAGATTCGGGTCGTACGGTGTCGAGGTGGTGTGCGTGTCAAAACCGGAACCCGACGAGTCACTCAGATCAACGTTGGATATCGTGTGCGACCAGGTGTACGACGCCTGGATCTGAGTACGATTGGACAGGCGGGTCCGGAAAGAAGCTTGTAACGAGTGGTAGTTTGAGTCTCCTCTGTGCGCAAACGTGCTGATTCCCCCGAAATTCGGCGCTGGACGGAGCGACGAATCTGTCGTGAATGCATAGAGCAACTGGTTCTGTGGCAAGACGGCATTCTGATCGAAATCGCTGGTCAGGTGAATCCCCCGGTTGCCGACATATCCAATCTGGAGTGACGTGTCTCTCGCAAGTTCACGCTCGACGGAGAAGTTCCACTGCCAGGAATTCGGCAATGTGGCACTCGGATCTCGCGCGCCGCTTGGCGAGCCACTGGGCACCGCTAATGCAGGTGCAACGTCCAAAGTGCGGTCCGTGTGGAACGACAAGCTGAAGGGAGCGTTCTGACCCAGCACAGCTGTGACTGTGCTGACGCGTTCGCGCTGATAGAACTGGCCAATGCCGAAGCGGACGGCGGTCTTGCCATCGCCCATCACATCCCAGCTGATTCCGAGACGAGGAGCGATGTTGTGGTTGCTGTTCGCCACAAGGGCCCGGTTAACACCGGCGGTGCCGCTACTGAAGCTGGTTCCTAGCGCCTTGTTTGCATCGCCGCAGGGGTCCGTACCGGGCACGATGACCAGTCCGTTGCAGGCGTCAGTCTTGGGTTTCGTCGGGTCGTAGAAGCGCAGGTCCCAGGAAGCAACCTTGTTATCCAGTTCGTAAGGCTGACGCAGGAAGGACCAGCGGAAACCGTACTCAATCGTAACGTTCCGCCGAGCTTTCCACGTATCCTGCCAATACCACTCGATGTCCTTCCAACGGCCGTGCGGGAACAGGTTGACCGAGCTCTCGTCCATGCCGTACGTCTTGCCGGGGATCAATGCATCCGCCAGCGGATTGCCGGTCAATGAACTGTCGAGGCTGAACTGTGGCCGATCATGACCGCCTTCCGACGGTTCGTTCTTACCGTTGTAGCCGTAGAAAACTCCGACCTTGAAAGTGTGGTTGTTGTAGACCTTCGCGATGTCGTCGCGGAACTGGTATAGATCGGAGCTGTTGTTCCAGGGGGCGATCAGCCACAGACTCTGACCGTCGCCGTATGCTCCAAAACCGCCCCATGCCGCGTCCGGAGGCATGCCGCCCGGCTTCTTGATGCTTTCGGGAAAGACCGTGGGAATCGCAGCATTGAGGGCGGCAACCAGCTGCGGAGGTGAGAGTTCGCTCGCGCCGTGTCCCTGCGTTCCCGTTCCGCCGAGGCTGGCGTCGATGCGATTGTTGGAGTACGAAAACTGAGCGTCGTTCGTAAGGGTGCTGGTCAATACAGAGGTGAATTTCCCGATGATGCTCTTCGAAGGTTGCGACCAACTTCCTTCGACGGCCGGGAAGATATCGTCACCCCAATACTTAGGTTGCGGAGTCGGCGACGGGTTGCTCCAGGTGTCCTGGGTGTATCGGAAGGTTGCCGTGTGCTTGCTTGTCAGGTGGTAATCGACCCTGAGGTTCTCCTGCCGCCAACGGATGGGGCTGGACAGCGACTGGAACCAGTTCTTTTCGCCGTTAGCAGGAGACGGCGTTGCGTTCGGCAGGGGAAGCAGATCAGCGAGGAGACGTCCTGCCGGGTCGAGGCCAGTGAATCCTGGGATCTGATTAAGGTTCGTGATGGGAGTGCCAGGGCTACCAGGAAGGTGAGGCTGTGCCGCCCCGCAGCTGACCGTGCTGAAGTCGCCGTTACGCTCTGCGAGTGTCGGAACGCAGGCTTGGCGGGTGTTGCCGCGCTTCTCGTGGTTCCACTCCTGGCTCCAGAAGAAGAACAGCTTATCTTTCTTGATGGGACCACCGATGGCGTAACCGTAGTCGTTACGGCGCAACACGTCCTTTCCGTTGTTTACGAGGTTCGATCCCTGTGATACCGCGGCGGCTTCAGCGCGCCGAGCGAAATACTCGGTCGCATTCAGTGCGTCATTGCGGCCGAAGTAGTACACGCTTCCGTGGAACTGGTTCGATCCGGACCGTGTGACGATGCTCACGACTCCGCCGGAGGCCTGGCCGTACTCAGGTCCGTAGGAGTTGCGCAGGAAGTTGAACTCAGCAATCGCATCGATCGAAGGATAGATCAGGATCGTACGGTTCGATCCGAGGTCGTTGTTGTTGGCTCCATCCAGCAGCCACAGGTTGTTTGTGACGGGGTTGCCGTTCACGGACATATCGACGCCGGACAGCAATCCCTTGTCTCTAGTGTTCAGGCCGTCGCGCGCGGCAACGCCCGGCTGCAGCAGCGTGAGCTGCGCGAAACTCCGTCCGTTGAGCGGTAGTTCGCGTACCTGCTGGCCGTTTACGACTTCGCCAAGCTGGGCGCTCGTCGTTTGCACCTGCACAGCGTTGGCTTCAACGGTGATTTGTTCCGTTGCAGCGCCCAACTGCAATTGCGCATTGACGACCGCAGTGCTGGAGACATGCAACTCGACCGAGTTTGCAAGGAACTCCTTGAAGCCGGTCTGTTTGATACCCACCTGATAGGTGCCGACCGGCAAGTCAGGGAATGCGTATTCGCCGGTCTGGCCCGTCTGGGCGGTACGAGTGGCTCCGGTCGCTGCGTTGGTGACGGTGACCGTGGCCGCTGGGACGACCGCGTTACTGTTGTCAGTCACGGTACCGCGAATCGTGCCGGTGTAATTCTGTGCTTGAAGCGCGAGGGTCAGGACAACAAGCAGGGACAGCAGGACAACAGAGCGCCGCATCGGGAACTCCTGTCTTCGGGGAAGCACGTACCTATTCGGTTGAGGGATGCTTTCGCATCTGGGTGCCCCACGCACCCATCTCGGCGCGCAGGCCTACCGTGCACCATCCGGGACCGCCACGCAGGCCACGACGGACGAGAAGTGTTGAGGAGTTTGCTCCCGGTTGAAATTGAATGTCAATAACAAAATCGTTTTGGTACAGCCAAATCGAGAGCTGCTTCGGGACTGGTCAAATTGTGAACAAAAACACTACGGAGCGGGTAACGAAACGTTCCGCCGCAGATGGTTGCCCGGAGTACGTTACGGATTTTGGAACGGCTCTGCTCAACGCAAATCCGCTTTTCGGGACGGCGCGCTGGATTCGCGGACGATGAGTGAAGGTTCTACGGCAACCTCGGAAGGGTTCTCGTTCTGATTCTCGAGTCTGCCGAGCAGGATGTCGGCAGCAGTCCAGCCCATTTTGAACAATGGCTGTCGCACGGTCGTGAGACTGGGCGAGTTGTAAGCGGCAGCCTGGATGTCGTCGAATCCGATCACCGAAATGTCATCGGGCACCTGCAGACCAGCTTCCTTGAACGCGCGAATAGCACCGATGGCCGAGAGGTCATTGTAGGCGAATAGCGCCGTGAACGGCTTGGCTCGTTTCAGGAGTTCCTTGCCGTAGGGATAACCGAGGTAAGGAGAGCCGTCGGGGATCTCGATTTGCAGGACGAGGTCAGGGTCGATCTCGATTCCGAGTTTTTGTGCTGCTTTGCAGATTGCGGCCCAGCGAGGCTTCGAGTCTGAACTCAACACATGTCCCCTGAGGAACGCAATCTCGCGATGGCCGAGTTCGACGAGGTGGCGAAGCGCCAGTTCCGCGGCGAGCTCGTGATCAAGCACGACGTTCGTCACATTCTTCAGCTTGCGATGTCCGGCCACTGCAACTGTGGGCAGCGATGGAACCGTAGCGATGCTGGTGTCGACTGTGATGAAGCCTTCCACGCCGCGTTGTGTCAGCAGGTCGGCATAGCTGCGCAGAAGTTTCGGATCATGGCGATGAATCACCGTGATGAAGAAGTACCCTTCCTCGCGAAGCCGTGCGTCAATGCCGCTGATCACCATCGCGCCATAAACGTCACCGATCTCCTCGGCGATGATGCCGACCGTGAAGGTACGCTTGGCTCGAAGCGAGCGGGCAAAGAAGTTCGGACGGTAATTCAGTTCGCGAGCTGCGGCGATGATGCGGGCTTTTGTGCTTTCCGGAATACTCTGGGCAGCAGGTGTATCGTTAAGTACTGAAGAGACAGTACCCGGGCTGAGTCCAACTCGTTCGGCAACGGACTTGAGGGTTACGGACTTTAGCATCTACTCATTCCACAACAAATCATTGCCGCAGCCGCTGCAAGCGTGCCATAGCTACGCTGAACTGCGCAACCGGGGCACCTATTCCGATGCGCAGGACTGGGTTCTCGGATAGTGCAGTGGAGCAAGTGCTCTCTCAAGCCGACCGTTCGTTACCGTTAGGGATTCCAAGGCTCTATGTCTGCACAAGATTGCCGCCCATCCGTATCTCGTCCAGCAACTGGCCAGCACTTCCCTGTTCCAATGACCTGGAGGATGCCTGACAAGCATCCTCCAAGCCGAGTTCCATCAGGGATGACATCCGCCGTTGCACTCCGATCGACAGCAGTACCGGTTGTGTTGCTCACGCGAATACTTCAGAGCACGTCGCACGGATTCCAGCAGTCTAGAGCGACAACTTCTTCCAGTCCTCATCTGAGGCATCCAGCGCAATGGCCAGTCCCCCATCGGAGCCTGCAAAAACTGGATCTTGAACTACTGTGATTTGCGTTTTTCCCAGCTCTGAGAGGGCATTCTTCAACGTCTCGGGCAGACCGTCGATTAACGAGGACCCGCCCGCCAGAACGATATTGTTGAGCACTCTCTGCTGGTATTCCGGCTCGACTCTCGAAACAAGGTCCCGCACTGTCTCAGCGATGGGCGCGACAATCGATTCGCAGGCAGCGCGCATATCGTCGGTTATGTCAATCTCAATGGGTTTGCCGTCTGCCGAGGTACTGACCACCACGCGGGCTTTCGGCTCTCCCACAAAGCTCCACTTCTCCTTCCAGGATCGCACGGTATGAATGGAAAACTGAGCTTGAGGATGATGTTCCTGAAGCGACTTAAGCAGCCGCTGGTCAATGGAGTCACCGGCGTTGGGCAGAGTGCGCTGGTCGTCTTCCGTCGGATAGCGACCTTGCATAACGCAAATGTCCGCGGTTCCGGCACCGATGTCGATCACCAGCGCATGCATAAGGGCTTCCGTGCCGTACGCCACCGCGAAGGGTTCGGAGACGAGCATTACGGTGTCGGCGATCCCATCCATTGCCGTGCGAAGGCGCAAGCGGCTCGCCTGCATCGCTTCAGCGGGGACTCCCACGACAGCACGCAGCTTATACTGCGTCCCATTGTTTCTTATGCCAAGCAAAGAAACCAGATGGCGCAACAGTTCGCGGACAGCGTTTGCATCGCGTTCCGAGACATCTTTGATGACGCCATTCTCTAGGGGGCGCCGCAGGTCGAGCATTGAACGTTTCTCCAACGCCTCGCTGCCGATCAGAATCTGCTTCTTGATGAGCTTGCGGGCGACCATGTCTAAGGGCCAGCCGACATAGCTGTCCACGACATGGCGCTGGCCGTTGGAGGCCGAAATGGAACTTCGTGAAGTTCCCAGGTCAATTCCTACACAAATCGTCTCTTCATGTTGTGCCATTGAGTGTGCCGCCTCGCTTTCCGGAGCTGTTGAGGTTTTGCGCATAGCTAGTGATTCCCTTGAAAAGTGCAATTGCAATCTTTTGCTTGTATTGGTCGTCTTTCAGTAATTTGTCGTCTTCATCATTGGACAGAGATGACACCTCTGCCAGCACGGCCGGCATCTGTGTCCCGACCAGAACTGCGAATGGAGCCATCTTGACTCCGCGGTTGTCCAGTTTCTGGTTGAGCGGTTTCAGCGATCTGTAGAGTTCGGTGTCAATGCTTTTGGCGAGCGTTTGAGATTCGTTGCGCCGGACATCTAAATAGAGCTTGTCCAGAAGCTGGCGGTATTCCGACAACGAATAACCCGAGTCGCGGTTCTCAATACTTGCAAGTTTTAGAACCTGCGGATCCTTGGTTGCACCGACGTAGAACGTTTCGAGTGGTCGAATCGAGCGCTGGGGTATCCAGTTTATGTGGATTGAAACAAACAGATCGGCCTTCTTGGAGTTGGCGAAGGCCACCCGATCTGCCAGCGTCACTGTCTGGTCAGCGTCCCGGGTCATCAGCACCTCATAGGGACATTGCTTCAGAAGCTGCCGTAAGCGAAGCGCAATGTCCAAGGTGACATCTTTCTCAGCTAAGCCCGTGTTAGAAATTGTGCCGGCTTGGTGTCCGCCATGCCCGGCATCGATCACGATTCGTTTGACGGAAAGCGGCAGGACAGAAAGGTTCGCATCGGTTGGCGGTGTCCGGGGAACGGGCGGCTCGGCCGTTGGCTGCTCAACGAGATGGTGCGCTGTCGCTGCATTCGCGCTGGTAGCGCTGCTGGACGATGCCCTGCCTCTTGCAATCACAAAAAATGAGATTGCAAGCACGGCGGGGGCTGTCATGAGTGAGGCCCAGCGGAGAACCTGCCATCGGAGACGCCTGCGGCGCACTTTCGCAGCCGGATTTTCGAGGTTGGTCTGGATTACCTCGCGAACCATTCGGCGTTTAGCGCTTTCCAAGCTTCTCATGAACGTCAACTCTGTACTGCCATACCCCAACAAGCGAACAGGACGGCGAAAGCGCGGATATGCGACCGAGTACAAAGCAACATCGGTGGAGGGGGTTCCGAAATCCCCAAGGATTGGCCAGCTTTTCCGACAGTATCGCGATTACGTCACGGTAGCCGATTTTTCAGCTACTAACCTAGCGGTTGAAAGACCTAGACGAGAGTAGGATTTCGCCTCATGTGTCCTAGCTGAGTAAATACGTGAGAAGCAGTGCCGCGATCTCTGCCGGTGTGGAAACACTCATCGACTTCGTCGCTGTCCTCGAGGGCATGCCGTTCGCGATTCGTAACGACTGGCATTGAGTGAACCTCGATGCGCGGGACTTGCTCATGTTGCTGGACCGTAAGCAGGCTCCTGGCGTGGATGTATCGTTGAAACGTGGTTGAACTGAGGGACATCTACTAGGTACTTCCGGCGCATGGGAGTAATCATGTCGATCTGGCCTGCACTGAGCGCCCTCAATTCAAATACCCAGACTTTTCCTGTATTGACCGAAGCGCAGACGGAACGCGTACGTCCTCTCGCCACCCTGCGCAAAGTTGTGCCCGGCGAGGTTCTCTTTCAACCCGGCGACCTGCGTGTGCCCTTCTTCGTCATTCTCTCTGGACAGCTCGACATCCTGCAGCCCAGCCTCTCAGGCGAACGACTGGTCACGACTCATTTGCCGGGCGCGTTCACGGGAGAGGTAAGCATGATCTCGGGGCGGCCTTCGCTGGTACTGGGACGCGTTGCGGAGGCCGGTGAGCTCCTGGAGCTTACGCAGGACGCGCTGCGCTCGCTGATCGGCAGGGACGCCGAGTTGAGCGAGGTCATCATGCGCGCATTCATATTGCGCCGCCTTGAGTTGATATCGCACAACCTCGGCAACGTCATCGTGCTGGGATCACGCCACTCTGCCGACACGTTGCGAATTCGCGAGTTCCTCGGCCGCAACACGCACCCTTACACCTACGTGGACCTCGACAGTGACAAGACTTCCCAGGAACTGCTGGACCGCTTTCACGTAGAACTTGATCAGATCCCGGTGGTCATTTGCGATGGCAGCAAGGTGATGCGCAATCCTTCCACGCAAGAGCTCGCTTCGTGCCTCGGACTGAATGCGAACCTCGATGGCGCGAAGGCTAAGGACGTAATCATCATCGGCGCGGGCCCTGCCGGCCTCGCCGCCGCCGTTTACGCGGCGTCCGAAGGACTCGATGCGCTCGTAGTGGAGACCGACGCCCCAGGTGGACAAGCAGGTTCGAGTTCCAAGATTGAGAACTATCTCGGTTTTCCGACCGGAATTTCCGGGCAGGAACTCGCCGCACGCGCTATTCACCAGGCGCAGAAATTCGGAGCGACCATGGTGGTGGCGCGCAGCATCACCCGGCTGAGCTGCGGGAAGCGCCCTTATGAACTGATGATGGAGGATGGCGGCGTGCTCTCGGCACGAAGCATCGTGATCGCCACGGGAGCGCAGTATAACAAGCCAAACCTCTCGAATCTTGTGAAGTTCGAGGGACAAGGGGTGTACTACGGGGCAACGTATATTGAGGCCCAACTCTGCGGAGGCGAAGACGTGATCGTGATCGGTGGCGGAAACTCTGCGGGACAAGCAGCCGTCTTTCTTTCGCAAACAACTCGCAAGGTCTACATGCTGGTGCGTTCCGGCTGCCTTGCGCAGACCATGTCACGTTACCTGATCCAACGAATCTCGGAGAACCCGGCAATCGAGCTGCACTTGAACTCGGAGATCCAGCATCTCGAAGGCGACACGCGTCTTGAGCGTGTTCAATGGATCAACAAGAATTCCGGCGAGAAAATTACACGTGACATCCGCCACGTATTCGTGATGGCCGGAGCCTCGCCTCGAACCGAGTGGCTAAAGGGGTGTGTCGCACTGGACGACAAAGGATTCATCCTCACCGGCAGAGATCTGGCTGTAAGCGGTGCTGCGGATCCTTCACTCGCCTGGCCACTGACGCGCGCTCCTCAACTGCTTGAAACCAGCCTGCCCGGAGTCTTTGCCGTGGGCGATGTGCGTTCAGGAAGCGTCAAGCGCGTGGCTTCTGCGGTCGGCGAAGGCGCAATCGCCGTGCACCTCGTGCGTCGCGCACTGGCCGAGTTGTAAACCGTTCTTGGCGAGGGTCTCTGGCGGCGCGTCGCGCATCTTAACGCGCGCCACCACGGGATTCCTGTCGGCTGGCCCAAGAACTCGCGACCCTTGAAGGCGGGCTGGGACACCAGCTATGGCGCAAATTCCAATCAGAGTTCGCGAAGCGCTACTACAACCGGGCGGGTAGCGGCGCGAACTGCAGGAAGCATCCCACCCACCACACCCATGACCAATGCAAACACAATGCCCATCAGCAACAGGTCGAACGTGATTTTGAAGGCAAAAGCCAGGTTTGAGAACGTCTGAAAGTTCATCGTGTTCGTCGTCAATCCGTTGAGGGGCAGCACTGCCAGGCAACCCACCAGACCGGCGATGAACGAAATCAATATCGCCTCGAACAGAAATGAAAGGATCACGTTCCATGTAGAAAAGCCGAGGGCGCGCATGGTGGCGATTTCCCGGCCCCGTTCGGCGACCGCGGAGTACATGGTATTCAAAGCGCCGAAAACGGCGCCAATCGCCATAATGGCGGCGACCAGCCCGCCAAGAACGGTGATCAGGCGCGTCATGGTCGTGGACTGCTTGGCGTAATAGTCGATCTCGCGTACCACGTCTACGTTCATGCGCGGATCCGAAGTGACCGCGTCCTTGAACTGTTGGAAAGAATCCGGGGAGGTGAGGCGAATCGTCGCCGACTGAAAGATGTTTTCCGGACGCTTAAGAACCTGGTTCAGGATGCGCGCGTCGCACCAGACTTCGGAGTCAAAGGAAGAGCCACCGGCGTCGAAGGTGCCGACCACCTGCCAACGCCCGCCGGCGAAATTGACGGTGTTGCCAACCTTGAGGCCTTTGTACGTACGTGCAGCGTTCTTCCCTACTACAAGTTCGGAAAGTCCGGGAACGAACATGCGGCCTTCTGTGATCTTCGTAAAGGTGCGTATGCGCAGAACGTTAGGCGACACCCCACGTACCTGCACGTTGGCGTCTGTGCCGGTGCTGATCAGCGGAAATGGCACCACTCCGACCACTTCCTGGGTGACCAATGGCCCGGCGCTGTCGCGAGCAACTCCCGGAGCGTCCTCTGCCACTTTGACGGAATCCAGCGTGATACCCCCCATCATCTCTGACGTGGCGCCCGCGCGCATGACCAGCGCGTTGCCGGGGGAACCGGACGCCACCAGGGTCGCCTTGAATCCACGTGCGAGGGAAAGCATTGCCACGAACACCCCCACCGTGCCCGCGATTCCGAGTATGGCGACAATCGTAGACGTCCAGCGTGCCTTCACGCTGCGCAGGTTATACGAGATGGGCACGGAGCCGATGAACGGCGCCAGCAGACCGGCGACAATTCCCACCACCACGGCCACGATGATCAAAAGCGCCGCGATTGCCGCGATCGTGATCAGGAATCCGAAGAAGATTTTTGCCGCCACCGTCAGACCCTCCGCAGAGCGTTGACAACGCGCATCCGCATGGCACCGATACCGGGCAGAACGCCGCTGACGATGCCCACCACCACAGCAGTGCCAAGACCAAACGCAATCAGGCCTGGAGACAGGAGCAGAGGTGGCAACATCCCGCTCATTGCCTGCGCCAGCACCGGAATGGCGAGCATAGCGAGGAGCAGGCCTACCATGCCGCCGATGAGCGCTATTACAACTGATTCGCCGAGTACGAACAGGAGAACAGACCGGTCTGAGAAGCCAATAGCTTTCAGCACGGCGAGTTCCGCCGTCCGCTCGCGTACCGAGATCGCCATGGTGTTTCCGGTGACCAGCAGCAGCGTGAAGAACACCACCGACCCAATGGTCACAATAAGAAATTGAATGTTGCCGAACTGCTTGACCCAGCTTGCGGCAAACGCCGATTCCGTCTGTGTCTTGGTTTCGTATGGAGAATTGGCGAATTGCTCGTCGATTGCCTTGGCAATGCGCGGTGACTCATCGGGATTTTCAACGCGCAGTACGTACCAGCCCACCAGGCCCTTTATCCGTTCTGGAACACGTTCTTCGAAATAATCCCAGCGAAACCAGAACTGGGTCTCGTCATCTTGTGGAACCTTGCCGTGATAAACGCCGACGATGTTGAACTCCCAGGAACCGCCGCCATAAAGAGTCGTCTTGATCGGGATGCGGTCCCCGATTTTCCAGTGGAAACGGTTCATGGTGCGCGCCCCAACGACGGCCCCTTCGCGATCTCTCAGGAACGCGTTCCACTGGTCTTCCGGCACCTGGAACTCAGGAAAAACTTCCCGCTGGTTATCGGGGTCAATCACGAATTGGGGAAAAAAGTTTTTCTCATCCTGGTAAACGCCTCCGAACCAGTTGTTGTGCGTGACGCTCTTGACGCCGGGTATTCGCAGGATCTGGTCGCGATAAGAAAGGGGAATGGGATTGATGATCGAGGTGCGATTGATGACCACCAACCGGTCGGCTCCCGCGACATCGGCACCGCGGCCGAAGGCATCGCGCACCACGCCCAGGAAGGCGAACAGGAACAGCGCTACCGCAAAAGACCCAATGGTAAGGATCAGACGAGTCTTCTTGCGGAGCAGGTTGGCGAATATCAGGCCGCCGTACTTCATTCCAGGCCTCCTGCCGCGGGTTGCGTCACCTTGCGTCCTTCGACCAGAACTCCTTTCTCGAGATGAAGAGTGGTGTGGGCGCGAGCCGCTACTACCGGATCATGGGTCACCATCAGCACCGTCTTGCGGTGCTTGCTCACCAGTTCCTCGATGAGTGCCATGATCTCGTCCGCGCTTTTGCGGTCCAGATCGCCTGTGGGTTCGTCGCACAGCAGGAAAGTTGGGTCGGCGACGATCGCCCGCGCGATGGCGACGCGCTGCTCCTGGCCGCCCGAGAGCTGGCGCGGGAAGTGCTTCATGCGGTCGGCCAGACCAACCACCGCCAAGGCCGTTTCGACGTGCTCCCGCCGTTCTGATTTGGAGAGCTTGGTGAGAAGCAAGGGAAGTTCGACATTCTGGAAAGCAGTTAGCACGGGTATCAGGTTGAACACCTGGAACACAAAGCCGACATGGCGCGCACGCCACTCTGTCAGCTTCGCGGCTGACATGTGCGTGATCTCGTCGTCAGCCACGGTGATGCTGCCGCGGGTGGGGACATCCAGGCCGCCGAGCAGGTTCAAGAGGGTCGTCTTGCCGGAACCGCTAGGTCCCATAAACGCGACGAATTCGCCTCTGTCGACGTCGAGATTGAGCCCTTGCAGGACATCGATGTCTTCTCCGCCCCGGCGGTAGGTTTTATCGAGGTCGCGAACCTGGATCAGGCTCGATTGACCCGTGCGATCAACTTTGACCATGATTCGGAACTCCTACTGTTTCACCTGGACGGATTGGCCGTCCCGGAGAGAGTCGGGGCCTTTGACCACAACAGCCGTGTCCGGCTGCAGTCCAGCAAGGATTTCGATATCAGACCCCGAGACCGCGCCCACCGTTACCGCACGCCGTTCCACAGCGCTATCTTTGACAACGAACACGTACTTCGATTCCTTATCCCTGCGAATTGCTCCAGCGGGAACGAGCGCAATCGCGGCCGGCTTCGCCGCGTCCTTTGTGGTGGGCTTGACAGCCTCCAGAAACGTCACTTTCACGCCCATGTCCGGCAGGATGCGCGGATCGGTCGCTGGGTCCATTAGACGCACGTGGTCCGGCTCGGTGAATGAAATTCTGACCTTGACCGTCGCCTTCTGACGATCGGCGGTTGGAATGACTGTGCGTACCTTGGCCGGAATCGGCGAGTCCGGGTAAGCATCGAGAACCGCATTTACCGGCTGGTTGGGACGAACTTTCGCGATGTACGACTCATTAACATCCACTTCGACTTCGTTCGAGTGAAGATCCACCAGAGTTGCAATGCCGGTGCGGGTGAAGCCTCCGCCTGCGGAAACGGGCGACACCATCTCGCCAACTTGCGCGTCCTTGGAAACGGCAACCCCGGCGAATGGCGCCCGGATAGTGCAGTTCGCGACGGCCTGCTCCGCTTCTCGAACACGCGCCGCGGTGGCTGCGACCTGCTGTTTTGCCAGCGCGATCTTTGCTCGCAGGCTGTCGGCCGTCATCCGAGCCGTGTCGAGCGCTTGCTGGGTCTGCACGCCGGCTTTTTGCAGTTCGTCGGCCCGGTGCAGTTCGATGGTGGCGTTGCGAAGCTGAACCTCGTAATCGGCAATGGCGGCTTCTGTGGCATTGCGGTCCGCCTGCGCCGCATACAGCGCGCGACCGGCATCGGAGTCATCGAGTGTAGCCAGAAGTTGCCCTTCGCTGACGCGCGTGCCTTCGTCAAAGAAGACCCGCGTGACCCGGCCGGTGATCTTGGCGGCAATCGTCGCGCGTCGCCGGGGAGTGATATAGCCGCTGGCGTTCAGCACTCCGACGGGTCCGGCACCTGTGGGCTTTCTGGCAGTCGTAACCTCGACTTCCGGCTTTCGATTGAAGTACGCGTAGGCGCCAACTGCGGCCAACGCAATCAGCAGGATGGCCAGCATGATCCAGATCCAGGGCTTGCTCGAACCGTTTGCTTTGCGTTTGTCGGCCGTAATGCGAAGCAAGTCCAGATCAGGTTTGACAGGAGTCGATTTCGTAGTACCCATTCGAACTGAATCCTATTGTGTAGGACCGGCGCGCGCCAATAGCTTGCCTTCCATACTGAGGACATCTAACGTGCTGCACCGGGTTCGACTTTGCCGAGGAGGCGCGCGCTCGTCGGGCGGACACTTCACCCGCACAACAGGCAATTCTACCTAGTTTCAGAGTTTCTGAGAACTTGCTGCATGCTCGGCGACAGCGCGCCGCCGCAATGTGGCTGAAACGGCGAAAAGGTGAACCGCGTCAAGAACGCCGTGGGCAACGAATGGAACTGACAGGACACGCGGTGCTGGCTGTACCACTCAGAACTATTTCAGGAGTTTTTCAGATGCCTTCAAGGACGGCTGGAGACGCGCGCGGGTAGTCTGACTCCATTACGTGGGGGAGACCGGGACGCGCAGGCCCGGGCCCGGAAGGATGGAGTTTATGACCAAGCGTCTGACGGTTTTCGCGTACGGTGTCGTGAGCTACGCCGTGTTCTTTCTAACTTTCGTTTACGCCGTTGGGTTTATTGGGAATATGTACGTCCCAAGATCCCTGGATTCTGCCGCCCGAGTTCCTTTCTGGCAGGCATTGATGATAGACACCCTGCTGCTAGGCGTGTTCGCGATACAGCACAGCGTGATGGCTCGCCCGGCCTTCAAACGAGTGCTGACGCGTTACATTCCCCAAGCCGCCGAGCGTAGTACGTTCGTTCTTGCGTCAAGCCTGGCGCTGATCGCAATGTTCGCATTGTGGCAGCCGATCGGCGGGACGGTTTGGAACGTGACGAGTCCGGCCGCCCGGAATGCCATTAACCTTGTGTTCGGTTTCGGCTTTGCGCTTGTGTTTGTGAGCACGCTGCTGATCAACCACTTCGATCTGTTCGGATTGCGCCAGGTATCACTCTACATGGCCGGCAAGCCCTACACGCAGCTGGAGTTCCGAACGCCGCTGTTCTACAAATACGTGCGACATCCTCTCTATATCGGCTGGTTCATCGCTTTTTGGGCGACGCCGACCATGACGGGCGCGCACCTGCTCTTCGCCCTCATGACCTCGGCCTACATTCTCATGGCCATTGGCTGGGAGGAACGTGACCTCATCATGGTGCATGGCGCCAAGTACGAGCACTATCGGCAACATGTGCCGAAGCTGCTGCCCTCCATGGCGCCTTACCGGGAAATGGAAACGCAACCCGTTCAGACCTTTCGGACGGCCTCGTAGACTGCGCTTGGCTCGGTTGGGGGCGGGCTTTACCCGCCCCCACACCTGTCTTATGG
>JAEZPW010000445.1 GCA_023441255.1 Acidobacteriota bacterium | reverse complement strand
TAATAACTCGCCCTGCCGGGAGGCACATGCTTAGAACACGTACTTCAGCGACAACTGGAGGAAGCGAGCGTCCGGGGTGTTGGCCTGGAAGCTCTTGGTTCCGGTAATCTTGCCACCATCCGAGTTGATGCTCCCCGAGGGGTTGCTCCACGTCGGATGGTTGAACAGATTGAACGCATCTACACGGAACTGCAGGTACCGTTGCTCGCTGAACAGGTTGAAGTTCTTGAACATTGACATGTTCGTGGCCCAATAGCCCGGTCCGTACAGCTGGTTGGCTTGGCCACCGAAGAACATGGCAGCGATTTTCGGATCCGTGAGAGGAGCCGAGTACCGGCAACCATTCGGTTTCGTGACCGGGTCGTAGTCAGGGCTGGCTCCCACCGCGCAGATCCAGTTGCCCGGAGCGGGGTTCGCGAACGCGCACGGATTGAACCAATGGTCCCTGTTGCGTGTAGACGAAGCGCAAGTAATGCCGGGGTTGGTGGAATCCTGTGTGCCACCCGCCGCATAGGGGTCGCCCACAAGAATCGCATGGCCAGAGCCACCCGCCGGTCCCGGAACGTTGCCATTGACAGTGAACGGCGTGCCCGTCTGGACAACGAAGGTCGCGCTTGTTGACCAGCCACCTAGCACGGCGTTCACTACCTTTGAGCTGTTGCTGAGGAATGCCTTGCCGCGGCCGAACGGCAACTCGTAGTTTCCGGTGAAGGTCACGCGATGCCGCACGTCGTAAGGCGAGTTCGTATATTCGCCGCCCACTCCGAGCAGGTAGTACTGGCGCATGCCAACACCGGACGACAGACCGCCTGCATTGCTGGTGTCATCCAGCGCGTGAGCCCAGGTATACGTGCCGAGGAAGGTCAGCCCATGCGAGTACCGCTTCTCGACTTTCGCCTGAAGCGAGTTGTAGCTGCTCACGCCGCTGTACTGCACAGCGCCGATACCGCCCAGTGTCGGGAAAGGCAGGACCTGCTGCGTATTGAACCCGTTCCGATAAAGGCCCATCGGCGAGTTGATAGCAAAGTAGGTCGAAAGGTGGCGAGAGACGTTTCCGACGTACGAAACATCCGCGACCATATCCTTCGAAACACCATACTGGACGGAGAGGTTGTAGTTCTCCGTGTACGGCGTCTTCACGTTCTTGTCGATTGCGTGGAAACCAGGATTCGAGATGAAATTCATGATCCCGTTTGCGAGCTGCGGCGCAAATCCGGTCTCCAGCGTCATACCGTTCGAAGGACAATTGAGATCCGCACAGGTCGGACCATTGATGCTTGCAGTGTTGCCAAACGGGTAGTTCGCGCCCAGGTTGGAGTTGCCTTCATTCTGCAATCCACCGTAGAAGATGCCAAAACCGCCGCGAACAACCACTCTGTCCGAGAGGCTATAAGCAAAGCCAACACGGGGAGCGAAGTTTGTCTTTTGCGTGCTGAGGAGTCGGCTGTTGCCCACTCTCTGTACTTGCACATTGCTAGCAGTCAGGGCGTCCACAAATCCCGAGTACAGGGTCCCGATCGGAGCCGATTGCGGGATTTCAAGTACGCCAGATCCGCTGCCAGGTGAAAGCGGGCCGGTAACAGCGAAGTTCAATTGACGATTTTGCGACTCTGCGTAGGGCTGGTAATAGTCCCAGCGAAGACCAAAATTGAGCGTCAGCTTCGGGGTCACGCGCCAGTCATCCTGAAAGAACACGGAGTCATACCAGCGCTGGTTGTAGATGTCAGGATCAAGCGAAATGTACGACCAGTTCATCTGGTCGGCGAGGAAGTCGGCCACTCCCCATCCGGTATTCGCCACACCCGGTTTGCTGGTGCTGCGACCGTTGAACTGATACTGGCCTCTCGGCGCCGAGGCGTAGGTGTAGTAGAAACGGACGTTTTGGAGGGCCACGCCAAACTTCAGAGCGTGATTACCTGCAATCTTCGTTACGTTGTCGAGGATCTGATAGACGTTCTGCTTTTCGTTCGAGGAGGACGATGAGCCGAAGCTCGTGATCCCGCCGACATAGAACCACGGCAGACCGCCCTGGTACGGCCGATATGGAACTCCACCAAGCCCGAGCGTCGGAGCGATGTTTTCGGTTGCGTTCGCCTGCAGGAACCGGAACACGCCCCAGTTGTAGCCGAAGCGGAATTCGTTCGTCATACTGGGGCTGAACACGTGGGTTTCGCTCAACATGACGTTCTGAGCGAGGTTGCTTTGGAGGTAGCCACCGTAACCGCCGCCGTCGAGAATCGGACCGAGCGGAAGCGCGTTGGCAACTTGACCGTGGGAATAGCTGTAACGGCCATAGAGCTGGTCGTTCGGGCTGATGTTGTAATCCAACCGCTGGTCCCACGAGATCGTGTTATCGCGTTTCGGCAGGTTTAGCGCGTAGTTCTGGCTGAGCTTGCCGTCATTCGTGTTCGGCATCGGGAACATCTTGAGGAGGTTCTGTGCAACCGGGTTGATCTGGTCGGCACAAAACACGTTCTCCTGGCCATTGCAGGCCAGCCGCGCAGCCCCGCCCGTGCCCGGCTGATACAGCTCGATTGCTTTTCCGCTGGCCGTTAAGTTTGTGTCGAGAAGCTCCGTGAAGTCGCCGTTGCGCATCTTCGCGGTGGGCACCGTATAGAGCCCAGGATTGCTCATTGAAACCCGGGTTGCTTCAATGTCACCGAAGTAGAACAGCTTGTTCTTGATGATCGGAAGGCCCAAGGTTCCGCCGAACTGATTGTGGTGATAAGGAGGTTTGGTCTTGGCGTTCCAGTTCTGAGCGTTCAGGGAAGTGTTGCGGGCATATTCCCACAAAGAGCCGTGAATCTGGTTGCTGCCCGATTTCACGCTGGCGCTCATGACCGCGCCGGCGGAGTGTCCAAATTCGGCGCTGTAGTTGCTGGTCTGGATGTTGAATTCCGCCAGAGCATCGGAAGGCGGACGAATCACGTAGCTGGAGCCGTTCAGGAAGTCGACGAGGTGCGTGTTGTTGTCAACGCCGTCCAGAATGAAGTTGTTCTGCTCGGCGCGCTGGCCATTCGCGATAAAGTCGCCCTTGCCGGAACCTCGAGTTCCACCCATTGGCGACGCAACACCCGGAGTCAGCTGCGCGAGATATACCCAGTTGCGGCCGTTCAGCGGCGTGGCTTCGATCTGCTTCATCCCCATGGACTGGCCAACTGCGGCTGTCTGGCTTTGGAGCAGCGGTGCTTCGGCGGTGACAGTCACCGAATCAGCCACGTCCCCGGGACTGAGGGAGAGATTAGCGTTCACGCGTTCCTGGATGCCGATGTGAACATTGTCTCGCGTGGTTTTCTTAAATCCTGGAGCTTCTACCGTGACCTGATAGTTGCCGATCTTGACAGGAGAGAAAACGTAGATGCCGCTCGCATTCGTCGTTCGCTCCTGCGCGAAGCCCGTACCAGTAGCTGTCAGGGTTACTTTCGCGTTGGGAATGACTGCTCCCGTGATATCCGTTACCACGCCCGTAATGGCTCCCTGGTCCAACTGCGCAAACATCATTGGCGCAGCGAGGCTCAGAAAGCAGACCACCAGCCACCACCGGCGGGCTAGAGTACTTCCGGAACTGCTTGCCCTAAATCCGAACATCCTGCCTCCTCAGTGCAATCGTTCTGACTACTCTTGGCTTTTCGTCCACCCGGTTCTGACCAGATGTTTGACGACAACGCAAAAGCCACTTCTACTCACAGCATCAACTGCTCTACTCCTGGCCTGCACAAAACCAGAAAACGTTTAAAAAAGCCTTACCGTGAACGTTACCGCAATTCCAACATGTACTCTCACGAGCGTCAATGGGATTTTCAACTTAATCCTTTTCGGGAGTACAGGAGCCCTTGTCGTGGCGCCCTAGGCGACCGTTAAGGGTTTCGACAGCCTTTCCCGGGTTCAGACATGCTCGATGAGAGTCGCGGGCGGCCTTTTTGAATCTCAATCGTCAGTTCCCACGACTTCTTGCCGCGCGCGGGCAGCACCTGACATTCTTGCCGGGTCGCTGCTTCGGCCAATGAATCAGGACGGCCGCTGCACGGTTCAAGGGCCATCGTAAAATGGCCGCGATCGGGATATGGCCATCCACCCTGACATATCCACACTCCCACGTACGGAACGGCGCCTGTATCGAAGTGAAATACAAGCGAGTCGTCCGACTCCGGATAGTAGACGGCACAAAAGCCATCGGCCAGCCGTGGGGTGAATAGTTTGTCAGCCGTTTTTTCCTGGGCTGATTTCAATTCAGCGAGGTTGATCGCGTTGCCACTACGGTTGCGCGCGATTGGCCACGAACAGGTATCGCCGAATGCGCCCAGGCGCTCTTCATGGGACCAATGGACAAGCATCTCGTGCACTTGTTCCGGGAGAAAGATGCGGCACCCCGGAGCTACAGCCAGCAACGGATGAGCAGACCAGAGGAAGTTGAACGGTTCGCTGCTTGTGCTTTCGACCTCGTAATTCAGAACGACTTTAGACGCTTCCAGCCTGACTCGTTTCCGAAAAGCGTAGGGAAACCTTCGACCAGAGACCGTCAGCAACAGCGTTTCGCCGCAAAGCTCGGCTTGCCACGGAACCGACCACAATTCACCGTGATCGGGAACAACATCAGCGGCGCCTGGATATTCACAAGCGGAAACGGAGGGAAAGCACTCGTCAAAACCGCTGGTGTCGTAGTCCTCGAACCTGGCGCCGTAAGCGGCACGGCGGTACGCACGTTCGATTGGTTGCAGGAGAAACTCGTGCCCGCTGTCAAGGTGCTTCAGTGAAGTCATTTTCCCGCCCAATTCAGGGAGGACGCTCACACTCACGCACTCATTCTGCAGAGTGAAACGCTGAAAGCCACCTACCGAATCGAGGGTCGTTCTCGTCTTTGGGC
>JAEZPW010000307.1 GCA_023441255.1 Acidobacteriota bacterium | reverse complement strand
GCCTCGAGATGGGTCGCGTGGTTCCACATCAGCGTGCCAACCCGGTCTCCCCGTCGCAAACCGGCTTTCACCAGCGCCTCACCCAGCGCCCGCGCACGGCGATTGAAATCCGCGTACTTGTAGCGCGTACGCGGCCCCGAAACTCGCTGCGTTGCGACCTCGGTTCCCTGGAACAGCTTCCCTGCACGTTCAAGTACCGCATCCAAGGTCAGCTGCGAACTCATCATCGTGCTCCACATGGAACACAATCCCTCCTGACGTGACCGCGATGCTATCACAGCATAGCGCGAAGCGAATTCCCGGAACTCAGTCGTGTCACATCAAACCGTGACTGTGCTCATGGAAGAAGGCGCTCCGGGGTATTAGGGTAAAGGTGGTGACCACTGTCTGGAGGCGCCTATGACAGTTCCCGGTCCAGCCACTCCTTTTCGCAACATTCTTTTCACGACGGACTTCTCACCATGTTCGGAGGCTGTCTTTCTGTATGCGGCTGCCCTGGCACGCGAGTGCGGGGCTAACCTTTATTCGGTGCACGTGATACAGGCAGAAGCTCTGAATGTGGATCCACCCATAATCGACCAGTTGCGCGAAAGCGCAGTTCAGCAGATGCACGATCTCGAAACTTCCGAGATGCTTCAGGACGTTCCATTTCACCCGGTGATCACCGAGGGCGTTGTTGGCCCAACCGTCGCAGAAGTAGCCCGTCAGAACGGCATCGACGTCATTATCGTCGGCACGCATGGGCGTACCGGCATGCGCAAATTTGTGATGGGCTCGGTTGCGGAGGACATTGTCCGCCACGCTCCTTGTCCCGTCATCGCACTTGGCCCGCAGGTATGCACGGAAGCACGCCACACGCCTGCATTCAAACGACTTCTGTACGCAACAGATTTCACTCCGGACTCGTCGGCGCGTTTTTCCCGCGCGCTGACGGTTCTTGAGCCTTGCATTGAACACATCACACTGATGCATGTTATTTCCAGTCCGCCGATTACCGATGCCGACACGGCGAAGACCGTCTTCCGAAACACCCTTCTTGGCATGATTCCGGCGGACTCGAAACTACCGACTGCACCAGAAGCAATCGTTGACGCGGGCACGCCTGCCGACATCATTGTGGAAACCGCGAAAGACCGAAAGATCGACATCATCGTGCTCGGGGTGCACCCACCCGGAGTGATGGGTACTCACCTGATGCACACGGGTTACCGCGTGATGATCGATGCGCCGTGTCCTGTTCTGCTGGTTGCGGCGGCAACGGCAGCGGCAGCCGCAGAGGCGTAAACGTCAGACTTGCCGGACAGAGAGACCTCAACGCAAAAGGGCGACGATTTCTCGTCGCCCTTTCTTCTACCGCGAAGATCAGATGTTACGACCGTCAGCCGATCAAAGCACCTGCCAAATTGTGTCGAGAACTGTGCCGTCCACCCACTTGACTACAGCAACAGGCTTGTCTCCGAGTTTCGGCTTCTGCGGCTTGCCTCCGCAGATGTCCTCGACTTCTTTCTTGAGGTCCTGAATCGGCCGAATGGGCAGGCCGCTTCCCTTGCAGGCGTCGATGAGGTCCTGGCGTCGCGGGTTGATGGCAATGCCACGCTCGGTGGCGACAACGTCTATGAGTTCGCCTGGCCCAGTCAACGTCGTCACCTGGTCAACGATGACAGGAATGCGGTCGCGAAATGCGGGAACGGCTAGGATCGTGCAGCCAGAATACAGGCAGTTCTGCCAGCCGCCGATTCCGTGCAGCAGGCGGCCGTCGCTGTGGGTAACGACGTTGGCATTGAAGTTGACGTCCACCTCAGTGGCGCCGAGCACGACCGCATCGACCATGGTCGCGAAGTTGCCCTTACCGTGGAAGTTGTAGGACGTGAAGGGCGAGGTGGCGACGTGGCGCGGATCGCTGCCGATTGATTTTACTGCGTCCAGATCGAAAGTCTGGCCGTCGAGAATGTAGTCCGTGAGTCCTTCCTGGAGTAGTTCGACGAGATACTTCGTGGATCCGCCGCGTACGAAACGGGCTTTTACGCCAGCGGCTTTCATCATTTCCTTCAAGTATTGGACGAAGGCTAACGCAATCCCGCCCGCGCCCGCCTGGAAAGAAAAACCGTCGTGCATGATTCCAGTTACGCGCAGAAATTCGGCCACCATCTTGGCTATGCGCAGGCGGTCGGGCGACTTGGTGATCTGGGTAGTGCCGCTGACAATCTTGGCAGGATCGCCGATCGAATCCACCTCGACCACATAGTCCACGTTGTTGCCCTGGATCTGCCACGGAATGCAGGGGAAAGGGACGAGATTGTCTGTGACAACGATGACCTTATCCGCATACATCGAGTCGGCTAACGCGAAGCCGAGCGATCCGCACGCCGACCGGCCGTGCGAGCCATCGGCGTTGCCAAAGGGATCGGCTGTCGGTGCGGCGATCACCGCGATGTCAATGTGAACCTCGCCGTCCTGAATGGCCTGCCAGCGCCCGCCGTGCGAACGCAGCACGCCCATGCCGCGCATCTTCCCTTGCGTGCAGTAGTCGCCCAGGGGGCCGTTCATCGAGCCTTCAATGTGATGAACGACGCCGGCCTCCATCAGGTCAATGACAGACTTCTGCACCGGGAACGACGCGCTCGGGAACCAACGCAAGTCCTTCACGCCGATCTTCGCGGCCGCATCGAGCGCCTTCACGGCTACCTGATCTCCGTCCCGCAGGTGATGGTGCGACGAGATCGTCATGCCGTCGGCAATGCCGCATTTGCGCAGCGCCGTCTCGAGATCAGGCACGCGCTTGTCGCCGTTGCGCGGGTAATCAATCAGTGCGCGGACCGGCGGTGACGCCTTGCGGCCGAGACGGATCTGCGCCTCGGTTCCCTGATACGGAGTCTGATCACTGCCGTTCACTACCGTTGGGACAAGGCGCCCTGCCGCGTTCTTCACGAGTTCAATCTTTGTAGTAGTACCGGTGCTCATGTAAGTTCTCGGTTATCAGTTTTCAGTTGCCGATACCTTGCTGCGCTCTTGCCCTGAGATGCGAGCGGACCATGCTTCTCTTGCGGTGAGCAAAATGCATAGGTTCTTCGCTGCGCTCAGGATGACTACTGGTTCTTCGGGCGCGTTGTTTCAGCCTTTGGGCACCGAGTCGATGGCATGAATCAGCCCCATTGCCTTCGCCCGCGCCACCAGCTTCACGGCCCGGTTCACTACCGGCGCGTCGATCATCTTCGATCCGACACTCACCACGCCGAGGCCCTTCGCCTGCGCCTCCTCGAAAGCAGTGACGATCTTCAGTGCCTTCTCGATCTCTTTTTCGCTGGGCGCAAAGCACTCGTGAATGACCGGGATCTGCAGGGGATGGATACAGCCCATGCCCTCGTATCCCATGGCGTAGGACCTCTTGCCCCACTCGCGCAGGCCGTCCATATCGCCGATGTCGCCGTACACGGAATCGATGGCCTGAATGCCAGCGGCCTTGGCGGCGTTCACGATTCGCTGGCGCGCAAACAGTGACTCGCTGCCCTCGCGCGTCTTGATCACGCCGAGATCAGCGGTGTAATCCTCAAGCCCGATGGTCAGGGCGACGACGCGGTCGCTGGCCTTGGCGATATCCAAGGCGTTCTCCACGCCCAGTGCGGATTCGATGATGGGCATGAGCCAGATCGGGTGTGCATCGTGGCCGGCCTGCAAGACCACCCGCCGGATCTCCGCGTCTACGTGCGCAACCTGTTCCGCCGTCTCTACCTTCGGGATCAGGATCAGGTCGGGCAGTTCCGTCGCGACTTCCTCGATGTCCTTCGACCCTAAGGGCAACTGGTTGATACGCACCATGCGCTCGCACTGGCCGAAATCGACCGCGCGGAGAGTGTTCCGAACGAGAATCCGGGCCGTGTCCTTCTCGGCGTGGTGGACGGAATCTTCAAGGTCGAGGATAACGGCGTCCGGCTCATGCAGGCCGGCATTGATCGCATACTTCGGCTCGTTGCCGGGCAGGTAGAGTCGCGAACGACGCACGCGGTCACGCGCGGTCGCCTTTCGTTCCTGACGCCCAGCCTTGTCTTGTGTGTTGCCGGGTCTCTGACCCGGCATACCGTGCAGGGATCGCCGACCTTCACCCAGCCCAGCCCGCCTGACGGCCGACTCAATCCGGGCTGAGATCACATACGGCAGCGCGCCCTCATCGTGGATCGTCAGTTTCGCATTCTCGACCCCGAGCTCCCCAAGCACAGCGGTCGCCTGCTCGCGGATCGAGTCGCCGTAGTAGAGTGCGACGCGCGAAAGCAGCTCGATCTCTATGCCGCCGCTGTCGCGCGGCTCAACTGCAACATGACAATCGGAGCGGACGTCCTTGCCCCAGCGCCCCGCTTCGAAAACTCCGGATGCAGCCACTTGTGTCGCCATAAAGTCAAACCCTTCAACACGGATCTACACGGATTCACACGGATCGAAAACAAGGTCAGAGGAAACCATGCTATGGAACCATTTGTGGTTACCTTATTTTTATGCCTTATCCATCCAATCCGTGTAAATCCGTGTTTCCTGCTTCTATGCCTTCGTCGCCTTCGCTTTTCCCAGCTTCGCCAGGATGGCATCGGTCATCTGTGTCGTCGAAGCCGCGCCCTGCTGCAGCGCCTTAGGGCCGCCGCTGAGCCGCAACATGTCGTAGGTGCGAACCTTGCCTTCGGCGACTACGTCGGCAACGGCCTTCCAGATGCGCTTTGCCTGTTCCTGCGCCTGCGCGTCGTTGTACTTGTCGCCTACGTGCTCCACCATCATCACGGCCGACAGGATCATGGCGATCGGGTTCACGATCGGCGGAGCGAGTTCAGCATACTTCGGAGCCGAACCATGCGTCGGCTCAAAGACAGCGACTTCGTCGCCGATGTTGCCGCTGGCTGCGAAACCGAGTCCGCCGACCAGTCCGGCAAAGGCGTCGCTCAGGATGTCGCCGAACAGGTTTGACGCGACGATGACGTTATAGTCCTCGGGATTCTTGTTCAGCCACATCAGCTGCGCGTCGATGTTGGTGGACCACAGCGCCAGTTCCGGGAACTCGGTCTTCTGAACGTGCTTGGCGACCTCTTCCATCATGCCGCTGGTCTCGCGCACGACGTTCGGCTTCTCGCAGATGGTCACGCCCTTAAAGCCCTTCTTCTTCGCGTACTGGAAGGCAGCGCGCGCA
>JAEZPW010000230.1 GCA_023441255.1 Acidobacteriota bacterium | reverse complement strand
GCCTCGAGCGCGGCTTCAACGTTCCCGCGATCCCTTTGCTTACCCTTGGTCGTCTGTTTATCGGTGGATTCGGCATCGAGTCGCAGGACCTCGTTCAGCAGTGTTCTGGTGCGGGACGTGGCCTGCTCAACGACTTAGTCGACGCTCTTTTCAGGTGTTGCGGTACTCGCATCTTCGACTTGGGCGAGTTCGGCAGCAGTTTCGGTAACGGACCGCGCCAAGGCTCCGGCGAGTTCGGGATCGAGCACGGCTCGAAGTGCGTCGTGAACGGGTTTCAACTCCAAGGCTCGTAGCGCATCGTCAAGGCTGGACACGCCGCGTCCAGCAAGCGAGTCACACAGGGCTCCCCACGGGCGGATGCCGTCGTCACGCAGGTCGCGCCAGTCGAGCAGCACCTTGCACTGATATGCTCCCAGAGCGACGTGCATACCTCTCTCGGCCATGTCACGGGCACGATGCAGGTACTCGAGACCGCTGAGTTGATCGCGATAAGCCACGTACATGTCGCGGTCGTGCGACAGGCCAAAGGCGTCGCCAAGGCTACGTTGCCGCATCTGCTTTCCCCCCGGGCCTTTCTCGGCATAGCCGCAGGACATCCGGATCCAACCGCGGGTATCCGCATAGCGGTTGTGGTACACGACAAGCGCGCGCTGGTCGCCAAGCCGGTTCGAATAGGCGAACACGTCTTCGTTGACGAAGCCTGCCTCGGTGTAGAAATCGTAGAGCAGGAATTCGCGAACTTCGGCGAACAACGCACGACGATGCAGTAGCGGAGAAATTTCCCGCTCATGCCGTGCCACAAGCCATCGATCGGGCGTCTCTTCGTGGTACGCGCGGCGATATTCCATGCCGTAACGCTCGTTGTAGCCCTCGATCTGTCCATGGCCGAACATCGGCAGGCCGGGCAATGTGGCCAGCATGGCGCAGACGCCGAAATATTTGTCGCCTTTGCCGAATTGATCGACCGCGGTGCGCTCGTCCGGGTTGTTCATGAAGTTGACATAGCGCTTGAGTATTTCCGGATCGAATTCAAGGGTGTTCTTGATGACGCTACGGTAGTTCGCGTTCTCCTCGTCCCGCAGCATGTTCATGAAGGCGCTGTTGTAGACGCGATGCATGCCGAGCGTACGGACGAAATAGCCCTCGAGCAGCCAGAAAGCTTCCGCCAACAACAGGGTTCCGGGCGCCTCGACGGCGGCTCGGTCCACAACCTCGCGCCAGAATTCGACCGGCATGGCAGCGTCGAACTCGGCCTTTGTGAGTCCGTGCTCTGAGCGAGACGGTATGCCGCCGCCGGTTCCCGGTGCGGGGAACCACAAGCGCTGATAATGCTGCTTCGTCAGCGTCATTGCAGCGTCGAAACGAATGACGGGGAACATTCGCGCGATGCGCAGAATGGTCTGAATCACCGCTTCTCGTACCTCGGGCTTCAGGTAATTGAGTTGCGCAGTGTCATTCCAGGGAAAGCTCGTTCCATCATTACCGTGGTAAACGTATCGTGTGTCGCCGGTCCAGCGGTCCACGCGGCGGAACACTACCGCCGCATCGCTGCGGTCATAGTAGTGATCTTCGATCTTGATCTCCACGCGGCCATCATGCCCGACATCAGGCCCGTTGAACGAATAAGCCGGGTACGGACTGTACGGAAGGGAAAGGAACCAGTCAGGGTGCTCGATGAGCCATCGCGAGTCGATGCCCATGTGGTTAGGGACCATGTCGCTGGCCAGGCGAATGCCCCTTGCTGCGGCACGGTCGCGCAAATTTGCGCATGCAGATTCACCGCCCAGGTCTTCAGCCACGGTGTAATCCAGCAGGGAATAGGCGGAGGCGGCAGCCTCAGGATTGCCCATCATCTGCTTGATACGCTGCGATGCCCGGCTTCGCTCCCACACACCGATGAGCCAAAGTGCGTTGAAGCCGCGCTGTGCAAGGGTGTTCAGTTCCTCGTCGGGGATCTCATTGAGGTGGCGAATGGCCCTTCCGTAGCTCTTCGACAACTGGTCCAGCCAAACGTATACGCTTTTTGCAATCATCACCGTCCGCGGCATCCACTCCACGTCCGGGCTGAACGCTTCGTATTCAATAGGGGCCGTGTCAAAACGCGGAATAGCCGCTGCGCTGGAATCCCCTTGCAGAGCCTGGTGAAATCCCAGGTTATGCGCCGGGGGGTGAAATCGCATCCAGACCGCGATTTCCTCTTCCTTCAGGATGTCGAGCGTCCTGAGCAGCCGAGTAAGCAGGTCACCAAGCAGGTCCGACCATTTCTCGCGCATGTAGGCCAATTGACCTGCGAGTGAGTCCGGCGAGGCCAGTGCCGGGGCGCGGAGCAGGTCAACAAGGTTCTGGTTCTCGGGTCCGAACGTCGGGCGTCTTGCGAAGTAGTCGCGCAGCGACTTGGTCACGGTCGGGTACGCCGTGTTCCGGCACAGCGATTCGTCGTCGAACAATTCATCGAACGTTCGGAATGCCGGGTTCTCGTTCGCCAGCCACAGCATCATGAGTTCTTCGAGAGCGATCGCGCGGTTCGGAACGCCCTCGGTCGTGCCGCCGAGCCAATCAGCCGCAGACTGCGTCCCTTGATAAACGGCGACTGGCGGGAACTCTTGTGTGAAGGTCAGAAGTGCGCCACTGAGATTCTCTGTCCCGAGGGCCTGTTCAAACCAGTCGAGCGCGTGAACCATGGCATTTCGATCCCGCTGCTCGCGATACAGAGCCACAAGGGCGTGCAGGATCTCGTCGATCATTGCCATAGCATTCAGCGCACCGGCGTTCACGCTCAGCTCTGGATTGTGATCGGCTTTGCGCACCTGGTTCATTCGCTGCGCGAAGTCGCGGCTGGCTTTTACGTTTGCGAAGATTACGTTTCCCGTGATCGAGAAGAGAGTCTCAGAAAAGCGATACTTATCACGGGCCGCGCGGGAGATATGAAATTCAAATGTAGGTGAATTGTGCATCTTTCAACAATTCCAAGACCCGCATAAGCGGTTCCACCGATTATCACTGAAATATGCGCCTAATGCACGTAGTCACACACCTGCACTGTTTTATTCCCAGGTGATTGGAAGGCATAGGGCGAAGTGCCGCCCTGTAACCCGAATCTGTAACTGAAATCGGAAAAAGTAAAGCCGCGCATGGGGCGGCTTTACTGATGTGAGTACGTATCTGGCGGGAGCCTGCCTAGGCTGCTCTGCTATAGGCGTCCGATCCGTGCTGCTTCACCATCTTGTTGTAAACACCCATTATCAGAAATGCAGGTGCCCACTGACCGATGAAAAGGGACCATTCGTTCTTTCCTAGCGCCTTCATGATTGCTGACGCCGCCATTGAGCCGAGCGCAAAGGCCAAATAGCCGCTGCTGGGGATCTTGGCCGTCTGCGATTCCAGCGCACCAGTTACTTGATCTTCGCGAATTCCGTGTTCCACTCTCATTTTTCCTCCAATTTGCACTTGCAGGTTTCAGTGTCTGATGGAAAAGGCGTCGCATTGGAAACTGCTGGTCAACGGCTCGGCTGATTGTCGTTTGAATAGGCGGAAAACATCAGGCCAGATGGAGCCGTGTCATTCGAAGCTGGTTCTGGAGGCGAACCGGAGACCTGACGTATATTGTCCTGCTATGCCCAAGGAAGACGTTCGGAATGCGCGAAAATCCAGGAGCAACAGTATCAAGGTGCTCTCAACGAGAACGGTGTTCAGCGGCAAGGTGTTCAGCGTGACACAGGATGAAGTGATAGAACCAAGCGGGGCGCGTGTTCGGCGGGACACAGTTCGACACTCGGGTTCCGTCGTTGTCATGGCCATTGATCGTTCCGGACCAGAGCCGCGCGTCCTTCTGGTCCGGCAGTATCGGTATCCCGCGGATGCTTACATTTGGGAGTTGCCGGCCGGGCGAGTCGACAAAGGAGAAACCTCCCTGGCTGCCGCGAAGCGCGAGTTGATCGAGGAGACCGGCTACAGGGCAAAGAAGTGGAAAAAGGCACTGTCGTTCTATTCCAGCCCCGGATTTCTCGATGAGCGCATGTGGCTTTATGTTGCTGAAGATCTTGAGCATGGAGAAGCGCAGCCCGAGGAAGATGAATTCATCTCTTTGCGGTTCGTGCCACTTGCAGCTGCCGTCCAGCAGGTTCAACGAGGAGTCATTAAGGACGGAAAAACGATTGCGGGCCTCCTCTGGGCAAAAACCGTTGAACAGCGTGAAACGCACGTCTAGTGCGGGTTTTGCGCCATTAACTACCTTGACAACATAAGATGGATTAGGGAGAATAGCGGAAACTGCCGACCCATCGGGTTCCGATTTTTCACTTCAAGGATGCAAGGCTGTTCGCCAAAGTTCACCTTCACCTTTGCGCTACTCGTGTCGGCAAACGTTAGGCCCGGTGGTCGCGCACGCGGTAACGGGCACATGCACGGAGGAAAGTCCAGTGTCTCGCATTAAAGGTAAGGTCAAGTGGTTCAATAACGCCAAGGGGTTTGGGTTCATCGGCCGTGACGACGGCCCGGATGTATTCGTTCACTACAGCGCCATCAATTCCGAAGGTTACAAAAGCCTGCAGGAAGGCGACGACGTTGAATTCGAGATTGTTCAGGGACAGAAAGGACCCCAGGCCGGCAACGTCGTGAAGGTTGCCGAGCAGTAAGCAACATCCAAAACGGTTTTTGTAACCCAGCCGGTCTTGGCTGGGTTTTTTGTGCGCGCTGGCCGGCGCCAGCCGCGTTATCGGAAATGTCTAAGCGGGACGGAATGCCGATTGCAAAGTCTCAATCGACGTGCGCTTGTGGGTGACGGCTTGCCAAGTCGAACCCCCGAACCCCCGGCCGCCGCCACCCCATCTTTCCAACTCAAGCGATTCTTTTCTTCCGATTCGGCCTGCTGACGCGAACAGCACGGCTGGCACCCATCTGAGCACTATCGTCGGTCGTTTCGTCGACGTCCGCCTCAGCAGTCTGCTGAGGCCGTTGTCGAATCGGCCGCCCCGTTGCACCGGGCTGATGTTGCGGATCGGGCGCGCTGTTGCGCGCTTCGGAGCCGCCTCCCTGTGCCCGAGTCGCGGACGCCGAGCTCTGCCCACGGCGTTCGTTCTTGCCCTGTTCGAAATCCAGGGGATGAGTTCCCGGGTCGATGCCAAGATCTTTGCCGGTCGACGGTTCCACGACGTACAGCAGGTCGACCAGGTCGCTGGCGTGGTCCTCTTCCTCAGAAAGAATGTGTTCCAAAAGGACGCGGGTAGTCGGATCTTTGTCTCCGAAGTATCGAATCATTTGGCTGTATACGTCGATGACGACGCGTTCGGCGATGAGGTCTTCGCGAATCATGTCTGCCAGACTCTCGCCCTCGATGTAGTGTGACACCGACCGTTGCACCAGGGTACCGGGGTTAAGGTCCGGCTTGCCGCCCAACTGCTGTATACGCTCGCCAATCTCGTCAGCATGCTCACGCTCGCTGTCGGCATGCTCTTTGAACTCGTCGGCCACGCTCTTGCCGTGGACCCCAGTCGCCATGAAGTAGTGGTGAAGGTATCGAAGGACACAGACTATTTCGGTTGCCAACGCTTCATTGAGTATTGCGATCGTGCGGTCCTTGTCGAGCTGGTATGCGCTCGTGACCGCTCCCTCTTCGAGGTTGTGGATCGCACGCTGCCGTATCTCTTCAATATCACGAACAAATTGAGGCATAGGACTCCTTTGGGGGGCAGCGACGTTGGCCAGCATGTCGAACGGAAGCTGCTGGCGCGCTCTGCCCGGAGTGTTTTGGAAACCCGTTCGGTGCGTTTAGAAGGGCGGCGTTGGGCTGCAGTTGTCAGAGTTGCGAAGCGGGTCGTGCATGCGGGAGCGAAGTTCGGCAACTTGCGTCTGAAAACGGCATCCAATACGATGTGAACGAACGTTCGATACGGAGGCGCACCGCCATGGCTCCCTCCCATTCTTCCCGCGCCAGTTTCGACACTTTCGACCCCGGGCCGTCGTTCGGCTCGCGTTTCGATCGACGGCTGGGCGAAATCCTGGCTTTCGCCACCGATGTTTTCTACGAGAAGGGATACGAAGGCGCCTCGATGCGTGACCTATCGCGCGCAACCGGCATGTCCTTGGCAGGGCTCTACTACTACTTCGAGTCGAAAGAAAAGCTGCTTTACCTGATTCAGAAGCACACGTTCGATACCATCGTGTCGAAACTTCAGGCGCGTTTGGAGGGCGTGAGTGATCCGGAAAGGCAGATCCGATTATTCGTCGCCAACCACCTGGAGTACTTTCTATCCAATCAGAAGGCGATGACTGTACTGTCGCACGAAGACGAAGTGCTGAAGGGGCAGTTCGGCGAGGAGATCCGCAACATTAAGCGGCGGTATTACCAGATCTGCCGCGATATCGTCGAGCAACTCAAGCAGGAGCGGGCGCTGGAATTCAATACCCGGATTGCGGTCCTCAGCCTGTTCGGGATGGTGAATTGGATCTACACATGGTACCGCCCGCGAGTGGACGCCGACGCCGAGGAACTTGCGAAGCAGATAAGTGAAATATTCCTGACCGGAGTTCTTGGGACCGCGAAGGCTTTAAAGCCGGGAGGCAACGGCGCGGGTCCGGCCAAAACGGGAGCCCGAACCCGCAAGACTGCATCTTCCACGATTTGAATCCCGTATAGCTGATCAAGGAGTTCGAAATGGCAACGACCACCTACACCGCCGATACCACGAAGCAACTGATCCGTTACAGCACCGATGCAGGCGTGGCGGTGATAACGATGGATGATCCTCCTGCGAACACCTACACCTATGAGATGAACCGGCAACTCGACGACGCCATCCTCAAGGCTCGCATGGACAACGATGTATACGTCATCGTGCTGACTGGCGCGGGGGACAAGTTCTTCTCCGCGGGCGCGAACATCCGGATGCTGTCGAGCGTTGACCCGACTTTCAAGTACTACTTCTGTCTGCACGCCAACGAGACTCTCCTTCGGCTGGAACAGACCCCAAAGCTGGTCATCGCCGCACTGAACGGCCACACGGTGGGCGGAGGCATGGAAATTGCGATGGCGGCAGACCTGCGCATCGCGCGAAAGGATTCCGGCAAAATCGGGCTGCCGGAAGTGAACCTCGGTGTGCTGCCGGGCACAGGTGGTACGCAGCGGCTCTCGCGCCTGGTAGGGAAATCAAAGGCGATCGAACTGATAGTCACGGGGAACACGTTCTCGTTCGAGGAGGCGAAAGAACTCGGGATTGTGAACGACATCTTCGAGCGCGAAGGCTTCATGGAGAACGTAATGGAGTACGCACGCCAGTTCTGCCCGCCGAACAAAGCCGCCAAGGCCGTTGGCCGGATCAAGAGGTCGATTCAGACCGGGTGGGAGATTCCGCTGGAAGCCGCGCTCGCAGTCGAACGCGAAAACCAGCAGTTGCTATTCCAGAGCGAGGACGCGAAAGAAGGTCTAGCGGCGTACGTTGAAAAACGGCCGGCGACGTTCACGGCAAAGTGAGCGAGAGGACAGGGGCGATGCTTACGGCAACAAAGGCGAAAATCGCGCCAGGCCGGCTTTTCATCGGCGGCGAGTGGCGCGACGGTTCGGGGGGTAAGGCGTTCGACACCATAAACCCGGCCACCGGCGAAGTTCTCACGCAGGTGGCCGAGGCCAGTTCATCGGATTTGGACGCAGCGGTGCAGGCGGCCCGGGAAGCTTTCGATCCGAAGAGTGCGTGGCGCAAGATGTCGGCCAGCGACAGAGGGAGATTGCTGTGGCGGATCGCCGATCTGCTGGAGCAGAACATCGACGAGATTGCCGAACTCGAGACGCTGGACAACGGCAAGCCGATCTTTGAGTCGCGCTATGTGGACTTGCCGATGGTCATCGACGTCTTCCGGTACTTCGCCGGGTGGGCGACGAAGATTCACGGCGAGACGATCAACACGTTCGACAACGCCTTCACCTACACGATGCGCGAACCAATCGGCGTTATCGGGGCGATCGTGGCGTGGAATTTTCCGCTGCTGCTCGCAAGCTGGAAATTGGGACCGGCGCTCGCCTGCGGCAACACCGTCGTGCTCAAGCCTGCGGAACAGACTTCGTTATCGGCGCTTCGGTTCGCAGAGATCACGAAGGAAGCGCGACTGCCTGACGGCGTTCTCAACGTGGTTACCGGAGGACCTGAAGTCGGCAAGGCGATGGTGCAGCATGACGGCATCGACAAGCTGGCCTTTACGGGATCGACGCTGGTCGGCAAGGAAATCATGCGGTCGGCCTCGGACACGCTGAAACGCGTAACGCTGGAACTGGGCGGCAAGTCTCCGAACATAGTTTTCGCCGATGCCGAGTTGGACAACGCGGTTAAAGGCGCGATCAACGGAATCTTCTACGGCAAGGGCGAGGTCTGCTGCGCGGGATCTCGTTTGTTCGTTCAGGGC
>JAEZPW010000129.1 GCA_023441255.1 Acidobacteriota bacterium | reverse complement strand
ATCGAGCAGTCACGACTTGAGGCCGAGGCCCGTAAGGAAGCGACGATCAAGAATGCAGAGGCGGCGGCGGAAGCGAAGGTCATCGACAGCAAGGCCGAGTTGCAGAGGCGCAACCTGCTGGCTGAGGCTGAGGCGAACCGCATCAAGATCACGGCCGTAGCCGACACCGAGCGGATGAAGAACGAGGCGGCCGTGCTGAAGCAGAATCCGCTGCTGATCAACAAGATCGTGGCAGAGAGATTGTCGGACAAGATCCAGATCATGATGGTGCCGACGGATGGGCGCTTCTTCTTCAATGATGTTCTGAGGAACGGGATTTCGGGCGCGCCGCAACCGGTGCCGGATGATCCGCCGCAGACGCCGATGACCCGAGGCGGTGGACAGCAGTGACTGTGGTGCTGGTCGGAAAAGCCCCACGTTAGCTTCGCGGAACGTGGGGCACCCACGGAGGATGATGTCCGGTGAAATTTCGGCGGCACTCCATTCCGCAAAATGACTGCGCCGCCGGATGTGCCCACCACGCGCAGGCCTCTCGCGTGGTGGGCTGTCTTCGGGCAGACAGGCGCAGGTGATTCCGTCATACTGAGGCAGAGCAGCGCGATGCTATAATCCGCGCGCAAAACGAAGGACAATTTTTGTGCAAAGGTACGAGCGCAAGATGCGGGTTGTGCGCCATGCAATTTGGCTTTTCGCCTTCGTGGCGACGGCGTTGCTGATGCGCGCCGATACATGGAGCGCGCCCGCAACTGAACTGGCGACGCGGATCATGGGCAAGATCGGGCCGGGTTCGGCGATTGCGCTCTCCATCAACAACCGATCGTCGTTATCGGCTGGCGACGTTCGTTCGATCAGGTCGCAGATTGAAGCGCAACTTCGGGCCGCGCGGATGGATATCGTCGCGACGGGACAGGCAGTTGCGACCGTGAACGTCACGCTTTCGGAGAATGCGCAGGGCTATCTCTGGGTGGCCGAACTGCAGGAAGGAAGCGGGACCGAGGTGGTGATGCAGACGGTCGCGCGACAGCAGTCGGCAGAGATGCGCGACGCATCTGCCTTAACGCTGCGGCGCAAGCTTCTGCTGGTTCAGGATGAGCCGATACTCGATGTGGACTTGAGAGCGGACAGCGCGGCGGTGTTGTCGCCTGCGCGCGTTACGTGGTTTCGCATACAGGGCGCGAACTGGCTGGAACTGCAGTCCCAACCTCTGACGTATCGCAGGGCCATGCCGCGGGATCTTCGTGGACTGCTCTGGAGCAACGGCACGACCATGCTTGGCGTCTCGTTGCCGGGAGTACGTTGTACGCAGGCCACGAGTGCGGTATCGCTGAGTTGTACGGAAACGGATGATCCGTGGCCTGTGCATACGGGAGCTGGGATCGGCACGGAAGCCTTCTTCTCGCCGGTACGGAATTTTTTCAATGGAACGGTCGCGTTCTATGACCCGCAGACCGCGGGAGGACCGGCCAGCTACACGGTGCCGCCGTTCTACTCGGTTGCCAGCGTTGTGGAAGAGGGGCTGCCTTTGTGGCTTCTTGCGGGCGTCGATGGTCGCGTGACCTTCTTTGGCGGGAAAGCCGGAGCGACCCCAAGACCGTCATCGATACAAGGATGGGGGTCGGATATCGCGAGCCTTGTAAGTTCCTGCCAGCCGGGCGAGCGATATGTGGTTGCGACCCGGGCGGGTGATTACTCAATTGCCGATGTGGTGCAGGCGTTCCAGATCGTTAACCGTGAAGCGACCGCGGCGGCTGGGCCGCTGGAGTTCGCTGGGCCGATCACGGCCTTATGGACTTCCTCGGTGGACAACGCGTCTGCGGTTGCAGTGACGCGCAATTTGATAACGCGAAAATATGAGGCTTACAGTCTGTCGCTGGTTTGTAATCAGTAGCGTGCTGATTTCCACGATGGCGCACGCGGCTACGCGTCCGCACTACGGCGGCACCGTGCGTGTGGAAACGCGCGCCACCATACAGTCGCTCGAACCGCCGGCGTTGATCGTGGCGGGCGTGGAAGAGATCGTGCCACTCATCGGCGATACACTCGCCGGCTTCGATGCGAGCGGGCGCCCAGTGCCGCTTTTGGCAACGCGCTGGCAGGCAGACAACGGCAACCGGCGCTGGCAGTTCTGGGTAAGGCCAGGAGTGTTTCTGCACAACGGCGCCTCGCTGACGCCGGCGCATGTGGCGAAGTCGCTGGCCGCTGCGAACCCGAGCTGGCGAGTGCAGGCCGGCAGCGAGGCAGTGACCATCGAGTCAGATTTGCCGGTGGCCGACATGCCGGCTGAACTGGCGCGTCCTGTCTATGCCGTGCTGGTGAGTGATTCGGGGCAGTTAGTCGGTACGGGGCCGTTCCAAGTTCTGGAGTTCCAGCCGGGAACCCGGCTGAGGTTGAAGGCGTTCGACGAATGCTGGCGCGGCAGACCTTATCTCGATTCACTCCAGATCACGTTCAACAAAAGCCTGCGAGAACAGGCGGTCGATCTTCAGCTTGGGCGGGCAGACGTGGTCGAGGCAGGGGTTGAACAGATGCGGCGAGCCAGCCAGGCGCTGGGGACGGTTGCGGCGTCGTGGCCGGCCGAGTTGCTGGCGGTTCAGTTCATGCACGGCTCAGGGCCGTCGGAGGATCCGCGGATACGCCAGGCGATATCGCTGGCCATAGACCGCGGAGCGATCTTCTCGGTGTTGCTGCAGCGCCAGGGAGAACCTTCCGCCTCTCTGCTTCCGCAATGGATCAGTGGTTACAGTTATCTGTTCAACGCAGACCGTAACCTGTCGCGTGCGCGCGAGTTGAAGGCGCAGGCAGGCAGTGTGCAAGCGCCCGTAACGCTGGGGTACGATTCGGCGAGCGACCTGGAGCGCGCCATAGCCGAGAGAATCGCAGTCAATGCCAAAGACGCCGGCATTAACGTTCAGGCGGTGCCGGGAACGGGAGCGGCGGCATTCATCGTGCGTGTCCCAGTAGTGTCGGCGAATGCAAGGGCGGCGCTGGCATCGATGCTGACGCGGTTGGATGCGGGCCAGATTCCTCGGCTGTTTCCGGCGCGCACGCCAGAGGATCTCTATGGCGTGGAAAGCGAAGTGCTGGAACAGTGGCGCGTGGTGCCTCTGGCCCACATCCCGGAGGGTTTCGTTCTGGGGCCACGCGTACGAGACTGGCTTGAGCCGCGTGAAGGTGGATGGCCGCTGGCGAGCGTGTGGATGGAGGCCGTCGGAAAATGACCTTGCGTACGAAGCTGATCCTCCTGTTCACGGTGACCATCGCCGTGTGCGTGGCGGCGGTCACGTGGACGGGTACTTTGAGGATGAGGCGCGCGTTCGAAGCGGCTGACGAGCAGCATACGTCCGCGCTAATCGCTCAATTCCGACAGCAGTTCGCGGCTCGTGGCCAGGAGATCGGCACGGCACTGGACGGCATCGCCACCCGGGATGCAGTGCAGCGGCTTGCGCTCGAATCCGCCAAACCAGAACCGGATTACGCGGCCTATGTACAAGAGGCAGGGCCGCTGGCCTCGGCACATCAGTTGGACTTCCTCGAACTCCTGGCGCCGGACGGAACGATCATTTCGTCTGCACAGTGGCCGGCGCGGTTTGGTTACACGGAGGATTGGGTGCCGCAGGCAGCGGCATCGGGCTTTAAGGATGCGTTTCTGAAGCCGGAAGAGTTGCCGGATGGACCTGTGCTGGCGCTGATTGCGGTCCGTACCGCACGCGTGGCCGATGGACTTGTGTACGTGGTCGGCGGAGTTCGATTGGACCGGAGGTTTCTGTCGTCGCTCGCACTGCCCAGCGGCATGAGAGCGCTGCTGTATACGAATGTGGCGCCGGGGTTTTCCCCTCAGGCTGTCGAGGACGTGAACGGAGCCGTCGAAAACGCGGAGAAGCTTGCGCCGCTGATCCAGAAAGTGCAATTGCAGGTTCGCGAGATGTCGCAGACCGTGAACTGGACGGGTGCGCCGCAGGATTCGGAGACGGTACAGGCAATCCCTTTGAATGGACGGCAGAGTGAACTGTTGGGTGTGCTGCTGGTTGCAAGTTCGCGGCGTGACCTGGTGCAGATGGAAGAACGGGTCCGCAGCATCGCTCTGGTCGTGGGCCTCGCAGGCATTTTCACGGGCATGTTGATCGCGTTCTGGGCGTCGGCGCGGGTTACCAAGCCTATCGAGCAACTGGCTGAGGCCGCGACGGAGGTTGCACACGGCAACTGGAACACGCGAGTGGAAGTGAGCGGCGGCGGAGAGGTGGAGCAGCTGGCGGAGGCGTTCAATCGAATGACGAGCGAGTTGGTTGAACAGCGCGACCGGCTGTTGCAGGCCGAGCGCGTGGCAGCATGGCGCGAACTGGCCAGGCGTCTGGCGCACGAACTAAAAAACCCGCTGTTCCCGTTACAGATAACGATCGAGAACCTGCTGAGGGCGCGCGAAATCAGCCCGGAACAGTTCGACGAAGTCTTCCGTGAGAGCACTGCGACACTGCTGGCCGAGCTTTCAAACCTTAAGTCAATCATCGGTCGCTTCAGTGATTTCGCGAAAATGCCCGCGCCGCAGCTGCAGAATGTGAACGTGAATGACGCAGTCCAGCGCGCCCTGAAGACCTATGAGGCGCAGTTGGAGTCTCCGGGGCGGCCACGAATTGCCGCGGCACTCGATTTGAAATCCGAGTTGCCTGATGTTCCGGCCGATCCGGAGCTCTTGCATCGCGCATTGTCGAACCTGATCCTGAACGCGATGGATGCGATGCCCAATGGGGGCACGCTGACGCTGCGAACGCGCAGGTACGATGATGCCGTCAGGATCGAAGTCACGGACAGCGGGACAGGACTGACGAAAGAGGAATGTGATCGCCTGTTCACGCCCTACTACACGACGAAGCAGCACGGCACAGGGTTGGGGCTGGCGATCGTGCAGTCGGTCGTGGCGGATCATCACGGAAAGATTTCGGTGGAGAGCGAGCCAAAACGCGGGACGACCTTCAGGATAGACTTGCCGGTGAAACCAGCGGCGGAAACGGATAGTGCGAGGGGAGCGAGTGTCCAGTAGCGACAATGCGAATGCGGGACGGGGCACAGCCCCGTCACCACACAATGCAACTGCAGGCGCGAGAGCGAGTCTGCTCATCATCGATGACGATCCGAACACGCTGGCGTCGCTGGCGCGAGCTTTTCGGCTGGCGGGACATGAGGCGACTGTTTGCGACAGTGCCGTGCGCGCGCTGGAACTTGTGAAGTCGCAGCGTTTCGACCTCATTTTTTCCGACGTGGTGATGCCCGGCAAGGACGGATTGTCATTCCTTGAAGATTTCAAGGGGCTGGGGCTGGCGACGCCAGTCGTGATGATGTCAGGCCAGGCGCATATCGAGATGGCGGTGCGTGCCACGCGACTCGGAGCGCTGGATTTTCTGGAAAAGCCGCTTTCTACAGACAAGCTGCTGGTGACTGTGGAAAACGCGCTGCGGCTAAAGCGGCTGGAAGACGAGAACCGCGAGTTGCGTCAGCGCGTAGGCAAGCATGAGATCGTCTGGAGTGGCGAGGGCATGCGCCGAGTGATGGCGCAGATCGAGCGCGTGGCGAATAGTGAGACCCGGATATGCATCCTGGGTGAAACGGGCACCGGGAAAGAGCTGGTTGCGCGCACGCTGCATGAGAGAAGTCCGCGGAGGAATGGGCCATTCGTGACGCTGAATTGCGCGGCTGTTCCGGCGGAATTGGTGGAGTCGGAGTTGTTCGGGCACGAGAAGGGATCGTTCACCGGCGCGGCAGCGCGTCACGCCGGGAAGTTCGAGCAGGCGCAACGGGGGACGCTGTTCCTGGACGAGATCGGGGACATGCCGCTGCCGATGCAGGCTAAGTTGCTGCGTGTGCTGGAACAGGGTGAGATCGAGCGCGTGGGGGGAGACAAGCCGATCGCGGTCGACGTGCGTGTCGTGGTCGCGACACATCGCAACTTGGAGAGCCTCGTAGCTGAGGGTAAGTTCAGGCAGGACCTTTACCATCGCGTTTACGTGTTTCCGTTGATGCTGCCGCCTCTGCGGGAGCGTCGCGAGGACATTCCGGGGCTGGCGCTGCACTTCGCCCGACAGATAGCAGATCAGAACGGCTGGAAACCGATAGCGTTCAGCGAAGCTGCGGTATCCGAACTGCAGGGCTATACGTGGCCGGGGAACGTGCGCGAGTTGAGGAACGTTGTGGAACGTGCGCTGCTGCTGGCCACCGGGGACCAAGTGGATGCCGAGTCGGTGAGGCTGGCGTTGCCCAATCGGGCGGGCACCGGTCCGGGGTCCACGCCGGCGACAGGTGGTGCGGGTTCAGGGCCTCTATCAGAGCGCGTTGATCACTTCGAGCGCGAGGTGATCCTGGCGGAACTCAAGCGAAACCAGAATCACATTACGAACACCGCGCGAGCGCTAGGTCTGGAACGAAGTCACCTCTACAAAAAGTGCCAGCAGCTTGGGATCGATCTGCAATCGGTCAGAAGCGGGGAGTGAGCTGCATTATGCTAATGCAACGCAACGTTCCGTACGTTTCACTTTTTTGCGCAGGCGAGTTTTTTCGGCTACCACGAGCAGGGGAGTATTAGCCATTAGCTGTTAGCTATTAGCTGTTAGTGGAGAAATCAGCCCTCAGCCGTCAGCCCTCAGCCGCCTACTGCCAGCGTGAGTTGGTACAAATCAGCCGTCAGCCTTCAGCCGCCCGGCTGCCAGCGTAAGTTGGTAGAATCAGCCTTCAGCTTTCAGCCGCCAGCGTGGGTTCGTAGAAATTAGCTTCAGACGCCAGCCTTCGGCGTAAGCTGCTGGCGTGTAAGGTATTGAAAATCAATTTCACTGAGCACCACGTGTATGCCGTTCAGGCGCGAAATAACACCGAATAAAGATTCGTGCTCAGGGAATCTTAGCCGTAAGTGCTTTAATCAAAGTTTCTTACGGTATGGTGAAATTTCCTTCGTTTAGACGCCGCATTCGAGCCGTAGCGCGCAGGGCACGCGAGTTGGGGATGGTTGCTAAAGGCCTCGCTTCGACCGACCATCCGGTCCTGGCGCAGGTGATCCCCGTGCGGCGCTGCAATCTGTCCTGCAAGTACTGTAACGAGTACGACAAAGTGTCCAGTCCGATCCCAAGGCAGGAAATGTTCCGGCGGATTGACAAGCTGGCAGCCTTGGGTACAACTGCAGTCACGTTCAGCGGCGGCGAACCCCTGCTCCATCCTGAGTTGGAGCAACTGATTCGTCACGTTCGGGACCGGGGAATGATCGCGGGCCTGATCACGAACGGATACCTGCTCACGGTGGACCGCATAAACAGCTTGAACCGGGCCGGCCTGGATCACTTGCAGATCTCGATCGACAATGTGACGCCGGATGATGTCTCTAAGAAAAGCCTGAAGGTGCTCGACAAGAAGCTGCAACTGCTCGCACAGCATGCGCTTTTTCACGTCAACATCAACTCGGTGGTGGGCAGCGGGGTTCGGAGCCCTGAGGATGCGCTCGTGATCGCGCGCCGCGCCCTGGAGCTGAAATTCACATCGACGGTGGGAATCATCCACGACGGAGATGGCCAGCTTCGTCCGCTAGATCCTGAGGAGTACTCTGTTTACCGCGAAATTCGGACCTTGGAGAAGAGCAACTACTCACGGCTGAACTTCTTCCAGGAGAACATTGCCCAGGGCAAGCCCAACAACTGGCGGTGCCGGGCCGGAGCCCGCTACCTTTATATATGCGAGGATGGCCTGGTGCACTTCTGTTCGCAGCAGCGGGGCAACCCCGGTATTCCGCTGGAGCACTACAACCGAGGTCACGTAAAGCACTTCTTTCTGCTGGAAAAGGGATGTGCCCCGAACTGCACGGTTTCCTGTGTGCACCAGGTGTCGTACATGGATTTCTGGCGCGCACCTCAAACGGTCCCTGAGCCGAAGCGTCCGCAGGTGGCCGCGTCTGTGCTCGTGCAGATTCAGCAAGTGGACGGCGACTAGGTGGGCATCACCGGAATGGCTGAGGTCCGCCCGGTCATGATCAAACGGTGAAGTTCTGGCGCGGCATACAGTGAACGTCCACCCTGACTGCTCACCCTTCCGATATAATTTCTGCAACAGGCGAAGCTTTTTCTGCATTTAATGGGAAGTAGGGCCTGTGAATTGCCATATGCCGGTGCTTCCAGC
>JAEZPW010000024.1 GCA_023441255.1 Acidobacteriota bacterium | reverse complement strand
CCCACCCTCAGCCAGTTCTTCATTCGCAAGAGCCGTGAGCAACAGCAGGATACAGGCTCTCAGGACGCCGCTCATCTGCTTGCCGCCGAAGAAGCCTCGCTGGGCGGCAGGTTTCGCAAAGTGCTCGATTTCTACGAACGCTGGCTGCGCTTTGCCCTTGAGCGACCGCGTTGGATAGCAGTATTCAGTGGCATCCTCATCGTCGCGTCATTCCTCTGTTACAGAGCTCTTGGCACCGACCTTATGCCCGAGATCGACGAAGGCGGATTCATTCTCGACTACTTCACCCCAGCGGGAACGTCGCTCACGGAGACGAACCGCATCCTCAACCACGTGGAACGGATGATCCGCGAGATTCCCGACGTGGAGAGTTCTTCACGTCGCACAGGCTTGCAGCTTGGCCTCGCGGCCGTCACGGAAGCCAACCGGGGAGACTTCGCTGTCAAGTTGAAGGAGAACCGCAGCCACTCGACCGAGGAGGTCGTTTCCGAGTTGCGTGCGCGCATCGCAAAGGAAGAGCCACGCATCGATGTCGAGTTCGTGCAGATTCTTCAGGACATGATCGGCGATCTTTCGAATGCGCCCGAACCTGTCCAGATAAAACTCTTCTCGAGTGATGCTGCGGCGCTGGACCGATGGGCTCCCCATGTGGCGGATGCGATTGAAAAGATCAACGGCATCGTTGACCTGAAGAACGGGATTGAAGACACGATCAGCGGCCCCGCCACAGTGTTTCAGGTGAACCCGACCGTCGCCGCTCGCGCTGGATTCACTCCTGCCGAAGTGGCAACCGATTCCGCCGCCATTCTGGAAGGCGAGCCCGCGGAAACTCCCGTAATAGCCAATGATCGCGCGTACACGATCCGTGTGCGCTTTCCGGAGGCGAACCGCACTTCGCTTGCGGCGATGAGCAACACGCTTCTGGTCAGCAGCGCCGGGCACACCGCCACGCTTGGTTCGCTTGCGACCGTGACCGAATTGCCTGGCCAGACCGAGATTCGCCGCGAGAACCTGCAGCGCGATGTGGTCGTGACAGCGCGCCTTGAAGGCCGCGATCTGGGCAGTGCAATAGCAGCCGTGCAGAAGGCCGTGAAAGACCTCCATCTGCCGTCTTCCATCCGCGTGGTTTACGGGGGCACATACGAGGAGCAGCAAAAGTCGTTTCACGACCTGATGTTCGTTCTCGTGCTTGCCGTCGTATTGGTTTTTGTGGTTCTGCTGTTTGAGTTCCGCACGTTTGCTGCGCCGCTGGCAATCCTCGCCTCGGCCATTCTGTCCACGGCAGGAGTTTTGCTGGCCCTTCTGGTCACCGGTACGACCTTCAACATCTCGTCTTTTATGGGATTGATTATGGTCATCGGCATTGTCGCGAAGAACGGAATCCTGCTGCTCGACGCTGACCAGAAGTTCCGTGCGCTTGGATATCCCCCCCACGATGCCATGATCCAGGCGGGACGCCGTCGTTTGCGCCCGATCGCTATGACCGCGCTCGCTGCGATCGCGGGCATGCTGCCGCTTGCTCTCGCCCTTGGTGCCGGCTCCCAGATGTTACAGCCACTCGCCATCGCAGTGATCGGCGGCATCTCGATTTCGATGGTGCTCTCGCTGATCATCACCCCGGCAGTTCATTTCTACCTCAGCCATGCTGAAGGAAGGTGAAGTTCAATGAAGAAACTCGTTGTCTGTCTCATTTTCGTTCTTGGAGTGGCGACGCTCCTTGCTTCCGCCCAGAACGCCCCGTACAAGCAGGTCGATAAGTTTGTCATTGGCGGTGAGGGTGGATGGGACTACATCACCTACGATCCCGCCAGCAATCGACTGTTCATCGGACACAACAGCGCCATCTATGTCGTAGATGCTGCCACTGGTAAAAAACTTGGCGAGGTGCCCGCGAACGGAGCGCACGGGGCAGCAATCATCCCCGACAAGGGGCTCGGCTTCAGTTCCAATGGGCGCGCAGGCACCGTGACGGTTTTCGATCTGAAGACACTCGCGCCAAAGACTGAGATCAAGGTCGGCGACAATCCCGACGCCATTATCTACGATAATTATTCGAAGAAGATACTGGTCATGAACGGCCGCAGCAAAGACCTGATGGCCATCGATCCCGATTCTCTGAAGGTCGTTGCAACCGTCCCTCTGGGCGGCAAGCTCGAAGCCGCAGCTACGGATCCTGGTCACGTATACGTCAATGTCGAGGATACGGGGGAGATCGCTGTAGTTGATTCCAAGACTTGGAAGCCAACTCAACGCTGGAAACTCGAAGGCTGCGAAGAGCCATCTGGCCTTGCGATGGACGAGAAGAAGGGGCACTTGTTTTCCGTCTGTGGCAACAGCAAGATGATGGTGGTTGATGCCAAGTCAGGCAAAACTCTAGCCGTCCTGCCAACGGGCAATGGCACCGATGGAGCAGCATTCGACCCAGATCTCGGGTTTGCGCTCTCCTCGAATGGCGCAGACGGGACGATGACGGTAGTTCGTGAAGGAAAAGACGCCAAGTATGGAGTTCTCGGCAACGTTCAGACCCAGCGTGGCGCTCGGACCATTACGGTCGATACAAAGAGCCACCGCGTCTATTTGCCGACCGCCGAGTTCGGCCCTCCAGCGGAAGGACAAAGACGTCCTAGCATTAAGCCGGGTACATTTATGGTTTTGGTCTATGCGCCTTCAATTAGTGCGCATTAGTCAGCAAGCGCGACGTGGTGCTTTCGTTGGACTCATTGTCATACCTCGTTGGACTCATTCCGGACAGATTAGTAACGACAAGTCGGCAAGTGTTCAGGGATTCCGAGTCGGTGGACGGTTGCGGGTCGTGGTGTTAAATCGCGTAAGTTGTTGAGAAGATGGTGGCCAGGGACGGAATCGAACCGCCGACGCCAGCCTTTTCAGGGCTGCGCTCTACCAGCTGAGCTACCTGGCCACTCTGGTGCGCCCGATATGCGGGCCGTTCGGAACACGTGAGAACTTCAGGAAGGATACCGCAATTCGTGCGGCGATTCTCTTCGTGCGGAACGTCTGAATTATAACAAATTCATTTCACGCGCCAACTGATTTCAACGAGCGTCAAGACCGATAAGCACCAATGCTTGCGACGAAATATCGCTTCGCATACCGTTGCAGTCGTGCGCGACGGAGCTATCGTCTTCAGGTCGCCTCCGCTTTTTGCGAAAATGGAAGCGTGTCACGTCGCAGCCTGTTGATCGTACAAGCGCTCTACCGCGAGCTTTCCATCAGTTGGGGACCGCAACACTGGTGGCCTGCCGAAACGCGCTTTGAAGTCATCGTGGGAGCCTACCTGACCCAGAACACCGCATGGATAAACGTTACCCGTGCTCTTGATAACCTGCGAAACGCCGGCTTGCTCAACATTCCAGCCGTTCGAACCGTGCGAATTGAGGACCTCGAGCTCATGGTCCGCCCGGCCGGGTATTTCCGGCAGAAGGCACGACGACTCAAGACTTTCATTGCATTTCTCGACGCCGAATATGGCGGAAATCTGGATCACATGTTCTCTCAAGACACCGCCGTGCTGCGCCAACAACTGCTTGCCCTCAACGGCGTTGGCCCCGAGACGGCCGATTCCATCCTGCTGTATGCCGGCGACCATCCGGTGTTCGTTGTCGATGCCTACACTCGCCGGATTTTTGAACGTCACGAGATCGTGCAGATGACTGCCAGCTACGATGACATCCGCCAGCTTGTGGAGGCCGCGTTGTCTAGGATGTCCGGCGCCATTCGACCAGGAGTCGCGGCCGAACCCAGACAGGGCGGGGCAGTCCACCCGCCGTCGCCCGTGAGCACGGCTCCGAGGGAAGACCTCGCACAGGTTTATAACGAAATGCACGCTCTCATCGTCGGCATCGGAAAGAACTTTTGTTTTAAGAATCGACCAGACTGCGAATCTTGTCCTTTGCGAAGATTCTTGCCCCGGCCTGTCGCCATCTGACGCAAGCCTGGAAACGCGGGAGTTATCATTCCCGCAGATATAATGTTGTTGCGATCAGGCTTGCCGCCAGGTGACCTTGAAGAATCCCCAATCCGCCCAGCCCCAGCGCTACAGGAAGACAACCATCGTCCTGCTGGCTGTTGGAATTACCGTACTTTTCGGCATTATCTTTTCACAGGCGGCGTTCAACCTCACCTTCCTTCGCCCCAATACGAACGAGCAGTCGTTCATTTTCGCCGCGCTGTCCACGCTTATCTTCCTGCTTTTGCTGACCCTGACGTTCGTGCTTGTCCGCACACTTCTCAAGCTCTACGCGGAGCGGCAGAGCGGTAAGCTGGGGTCGAAATTTCGCACGCGGATGGTGTTGGGGGCGCTACTTCTGTCATTCGGCCCCGTTATCTTCCTTTTTCTGTTCGCTTACGGGCTGATGAACCGGTCGATCGATAAGTGGTTCTCCCGGCCAATCGAGGAAGTGCGGCAAGATACGGCTGCTGTTGCGAGCCTGCTCACGACTTACGCCGAAAAAGATGCGCGCACCGAAGCGCTGAGCATCGCTTCTTCGCCGAAGGCGCAGCAGGCATTCTCGACCGGCGATTTTTCGGGCGTCATGGACGAGTTTCGCCGCCACCAGGCCACCCTGGAAGGAGGCTTCGCGTTCGCGCTGATGGGCGACGAGGAAGCGGAGGCGAGCTATCATGCGCCGGACATGTGGCCGGCACTAAGGCAGAAGATCGCGGCGGGAACGGCCCCGCCGGGTGAACGTCCGCGTCCTGTTGAAATCAACGGCCATGACTACATGATCGGCACTGCGGCTGTGCCCCCCCACGGGAAGATCCTCGTCGCCCTGCCGCTCCCGCAGAACTTCTCCGCAACCCTGCAGCAGGTCGAGCGAAGCGAGAAAAGATATTTCGAGCTCAGCCAGGAGCGTAAGCTCGTCCGTCGCACATACATGGGGCTGCTCTTGTTGCTGACCGTGCTGGTTCTTTTCGCGGCCACATGGTTTGCGCTGTTTCTGGCGAAGTTGGTCACCCGCCCCGTTGAAGCGCTCGCAAATGCCACCGAGGAGCTCTCGCGCGGGCGACTAGATTATCGCGTGCAGGTGCCCGCGACGGACGAACTGGGCCAACTCGTTGAGTCGTTCAACCGGATGGCGGAGGAATTGGAGATCACGCGCGCACAGATCGAGGCTTCCAGTCGATCTCTTGCTGAAGCGAATGCCGCCGTCGAGCAGCGGCGCCAGCACATGGAAACCATCCTGGAGAGCATTCCCACCGGTGTGCTTTCGCTCAATGCCGCATGGCGGGTGACGCACGCCAACACCGCTCTCACCCGGATGTTCAGGACTAGCACTGAAAGCCGACGCATCTTGCCTGGGATGGAACTGTCCGAATGTCTTCCCGCCGAGATCGTCGAGGACTTGGAGCGCATGTTGCGCAAGTCCGACCGCATGGGAACGGTGGTAAATCAGCTCGAGCTGAGCGTCCAGCAGGGCAAACTCGATCTGGCCATCACGACTTCGTCTCTCCAGGTAGACCGCCAGCGCGTCGGCTACGTGGTGGTCTTCGAAGATCTCAGCGACCTGTTGAAGGCACAAAAGCAGGCCGCATGGCGTGAGGTCGCGCGGCGTGTCGCACATGAGATCAAGAACCCGCTTACGCCGATTGCTCTCTCCGCCGAGCGCATCAGGCGTCATCTTGAAAGGGGCACCCCACCAGACGACGTCTCGCTGGCCGTCATTCATACCTGCGCCGACACTATCGCGGGAGCTGTCGAGACGGTGCGCACGCTCGTGAACGAATTTTCGACGCTCGCGCGTTTCCCGGCTGCGGAGCCCAAGCCTTCGGACATCAACAGCATCGTGGAGAGTGCGCTCGCCCTGTTCGAGGGGCGTTTGGACGACGTGGGCGTTACGTGCACTCTCGGGCCGGATCTGCCCATGGTGTTAGCGGATCCCGAAGCTGTGAAGCGCGCGATTGCCAACCTTGTCGATAATGCTGCCGAAGCGATGCACGATTGCCTGTTGCGCGAGGTCCACATCTCCACCGCGCTTTTGCCGTCCAAAGACATGGTCGAAATCGTTATCGCCGATACCGGACAGGGCGTTACCAGCGACGTTAAAGAAAAACTGTTCTTGCCCTACTTTTCCACAAAAAAACGCGGCACGGGCCTCGGACTGTCGATTGTCAGTAGAATCATTGAGGATCACCACGGGACGATTCGCGTGGAAGAGAACCAGCCGGTTGGAACCAGATTTATCGTAGAACTGCCTGTCGCGGGCGAGAATGTGTCCGTAACAACGCATGCCGGTCATGCTGATTCAGGTAACGCTTAATACATGCACAAAATTCTGATTGTCGACGATGAGAGCGGCATTCGTCAGTCCCTGCAAGGGATTCTCGAGGACGAAGGATACGACGCCTTGACCGCAGAAAGCGGCGAAGCGGCGCTTGACCTCGTTCGTGAAAAGAACTTCGAGGTGGTGCTTCTCGACATATGGCTTCCCGGCATCGACGGCCTGGAGACCCTCGAAAAGATCAAGGACGGCGAGAACGCGCCCGAAGTGATCATGATCTCCGGGCACGGCACCATCGAAACGGCCGTACGCGCAACCAAACTCGGCGCCTACGACTTTCTCGAAAAGCCGCTCTCTCTTGAAAAGACATTGATTCTCGTCAAGAACGCCATAGACGCTAAGCGGCTGCGTTCTGAAAACCGAGATCTCAAGAAACAGCTGTTCACGCGTGGTGAGATTGTCGGCGAAAGCGTTCCCATGAAGGCGCTGCGCCAGCAGATCGCACTCATGGCGCCTACGAACGCGCGTGTTCTCATCTTTGGCGAGTCGGGCACCGGGAAGGAACTTGTTGCCAGGGCGATCCACGCGCAGAGCCCTCGTTCCGACGGCCTGTTCGTGGAGGTCAACTGCGCCGCCATACCTGAGGACCTGATCGAGAGCCAGCTGTTCGGCCACCTCAAAGGGTCGTTCGCGGGCGGCATGTCGGACAAGGACGGTAAGTTCCAGAAAGCCGATGGCGGAACGCTCTTCCTCGATGAAGTCGGAGACATGAGCCTGAAGACCCAGGCGAAGGTTTTGCGTACGTTGGAAGAGCAGAATATCACCCCAGTTGGAAGTGACGAGGCCGTCCGGGTTGACGTCCGCGTTGTGGCATCTACTAACAAGGATCTTGAAGAAGAAATCTCGATCGGTAACTTCCGCGAGGATCTTTTCTACCGTCTCAACGTGGTCCCGTTTTACGTGCCCCCTTTGCGTGACAGGAAGGAAGACATTCCTGTTCTGGCGAGGCACTTCTTGAAGGAGTTTGCCGCGGCATACAGCAGGCGCGCTCGTGAGATAACCGACGATGCAATCGACAGCCTTATGCGCTACTCCTGGCCGGGGAACGTTCGCGAACTCCGCAACGTGATTGAGCGCATTGTCATCATGAACCCCACCGTGAGTCGGATGGAGCGAAAACATCTGCCGCCGCTCGTTCATCGCGAAGGCACCCGTGGCTTGGGCCAGTTCTCGTCCTTGCACCAGGCGCGGGCTGCCTACGAACGCGATTACATCCTGAAGAAATTGGACGAAAACCACGGCAACATAAGCCGAACGGCTGAAGTTCTGGGACTCGAACGAAGTCATCTCTATCGCAAAATGAAAACGCTGGGAATTGCTGTCAAGGAGTAGACAGCAACCAGCATTTCTCGATTCTTGCTATACCGATTCGCAGGAGGATTGATGGGAGCTCGGATGATGATTGTGCTGGCGGCAATGCTGGTGACCGGCGTTATACTAGTGGCGCAGAACTCGAACTACACTCCTGATGCGACATGGAAAGCGCCGGCGGCTGCTGCACGCAAGCCAAATCCGTTGGCAAATAAACCGGGAGCCGCCAAGAAGGGCAAAGAACTTTTCGAAGCGCAATGCTCGATGTGTCATGGCATGGACGGTAAAGGGCTCTCTAATGCTGCTGACCTGCACTTACCGGTTGTTCAGAGCCAGTCGGACGGCACGTTGTTCTGGAAGATCACGACCGGACATCAGCACAAGGGGATGCCGTCGTTTCAACGCCTGACCGACAACGAACGCTGGCAGCTAGTCAGTTATCTGCGAAGCTTCAAGGGAAAATAGCAGGGTCGGCGGCCTAGTCGCTCTCCTCATTGCTTCGGGACATGAGTTGTTCCAGCTGTCGTCTCCAGTCCAGCCCCTCGATGAATGCGCGCGATTCGCGCCAACCCGGGCTGACTTTGACGAACAGCTCGAGGAACACCTTGGTCCCGAGCATTTTCTCCATTGCAATGCGCGCGCTCGTGCCGATCTTCTTCAACATCTGGCCGCCTTTGCCGATCACAATGGCTTTCTGGCCGTCGCGTTCGACATAGATCGTCGCGGCGATTCGCGTCAGTTTCGCACCTTCCTCGAAGTTTTCGATCAGGACAGTCGTTGCGTACGGTACTTCTTGCGACGTGTGCAAGAGTACCTGTTCCCGCACAATCTCTGCCGCCAGGAAGCGCGCCGGTTGGTCGGTGATCTGGTCCTTCGGGAAGTAAGCAGGTCCCTCGGGCAATGCGTTCACCACAACCTTAAGCAGGTCGTCGAGTCCATCCTCCTTCAGCGCCGAGATGGGAATGATCTCTCGAAAATCGAACAGCGTGCGGTACTGGTCGATGATGGGCAAAAGCTTGCCCTTTTCCACCCGGTCGATTTTGTTGACCAGCAGAAAAACAGGCGCCTCGCTCTGCTTCAGCAGGTCGAGTACGAACTTGTCCTCCCGCGGCTTCTCCGTCGCGTCCACCATCAGCAGCACCAGGTCGCAGCTGTGCAGGGCATCTCGGATCTCCTGCATCATGCGCTTGTCCAGGGACGTCTCCGACCGATGCACGCCCGGCGTATCCACCAGCACGATCTGCGCCGCCGATCGGTTCTTCACCTTGGGTATGTTCACGATGCCCTGAACGCGCGTGCGAGTCGTCTGAGGTTTCGGGGTGACAATGGCCAGTTTCTCCCCGACCAGCGCATTCAGGAGCGTTGACTTGCCCGCATTAGGGCGGCCCAGGATGCATACGAATCCTGACTTCATTCTGTTGAACCTTCTTTCGTGGTCCCAGTGTACTAAACGCGCCCGCGGAGCGCTGCAGTCCGGCCGATTGTCGAACCCGTAAAAAGCCTATCAACCTGCTTGCTCGCTGCTCAGGCAGCAGCTTAGAATTCAGGAACACGTCGAGACGTCTTTCTGCTTTAGCGAGTGATCTGCCGTGCTTTGCCCGGCCGAAGTAGAGGTGTCGTCTCCTGGAAACGGATCGTACAGTGAGTAGTGCCGCAGTATCACCACCAACGTCGCAACCAGCAACGCGCAGCCGCTGGGCGTATTACCGCCGCATCTTTGCCGCGTATCTCACCGGACAAAAGAGTCAGTTGACCTTCTGGCATGAGGTGCCCGAAGTGAACGAGCGTGCTTCGGCCGAAGAGCTCGGCGAGTATTACATGCCGTTTGTTGCCAAGGCGGAATACTCGGGCCACTTCGACGCGAACGGCATCCCCATGCTCGACTACCGCGGCGTACTCGGTCTCCAGTACAACCCCATTGCGATTGCGCAGTATGGGCTAGGGAACTACAACCTGTTCCGTCGCCTGCACGATCCGGACCGCCGACGCAAATTCCTGCGGATCGCTGAATGGATGGTGGACAAGCTTGAGCCGAATCGAGCGGGATTCAAGGTGTGGCACCACCACTTTGATTGGGAGTACCGCACAACGCTGCAGGCCCCCTGGTATTCCGGGTTGGCTCAGGGGCAGGGAATCTCGCTTCTGGTGCGCGCTTTCGTCGAGACGGGCGACTCCGTTTACCTGGAGGCCGCCAAGGCCGCTTTCGAACCGATGCTGCACGACGTCAGCGAAGGTGGCGTTGCGTTTACCGACCCGCAGGGGCACCTTTGGCTGGAGGAATACGTTGTTCATCCTGCCCCGCCTACCCACATCCTGAACGGATTCATATGGGCGACCTGGGGAGTTTACGATTATTGGCTCACAACGCGTGATGACGCCGCGCAAGCGCTTTTCGCTTCGTGCATGAAAACGATAGCCGCGAATCTGCCGCGCTTCGACGCCGGCTTCTGGTCACTGTACGAGCAGTCCGGAACGCGCATGCGCATGTTGGCTAGCCCGTTTTACCACCACCTTCATATCGTTCAATTGAGGGTACTGCACGGTCTGACGGGCGATCCTGTCTTCCTGCACTTCGCCGAACGGTGGGCCAAGTACCGTAGGAGCTGGCTCAAGAGCAGGTCGGCACTGGTCCACAAATCCGTCTTCAAACTTTGTTATTACTGACCCGGATGAACATCGTTTACGTTTGCCAGTACTTTCCGCCTGAGATGGGTGCTCCTGCCGCCCGAGCATCCGAGCTTGCCCGCCACTGGACGCGAGCCGGCCACAACGTGACGGTGCTTACTGGATTTCCCAATCATCCCACCGGCGTCCTGCGCCCCGAATATCGGTCCCGATTCCGCCGACTGGTTTGCCGCGAGGACGTTGACGGGATCAATGTCGTCCGGACTTGGCTCGCACCATTTCCAAACCGCAAGGCACACGAACGAATCCTGAACTACAGCTCTTTCTGCCTTTCGGCCGCAATGACGGGATCTTTCGTCCGCAAGCCGGACGTTGTCATCGCCACCTCTCCGCAGCTGCTCGTCGGGCTTTCGGGATGGTGGATGAAGACAATCAAACGCGTGCCGCTTGTATTCGAAGTAAGGGACTTGTGGCCGGAATCGCTGGCGGGGGGCGGTATGGGCGGTGACGACTCCATGATGATCAAGTTGCTCGCGAAGGTCGCCGGCTTCATGTACTCCCATTCAGACCATGTCGTGGTGGTCACTCCCGCCTTTAAGGACTCGCTCGTTGCGGATTGGAAACTCGGCGCCGACAACATCTCCATCGTCGAGAACGGTGTTGAGCCGGAGCTGTTCGCGCCCGGTGACATGCGGCAGCGCAAAGCTGAGTTGGGCTTGCAAGGGAAGTTCGTCGTCTCCTACATCGGTACCATAGGCATGGCCCACGGCCTCACCACTCTGGTTGAAGCGGCCGACGCGCTGAAGGATAACCCCGATATTGAATTCCTCCTCGTCGGCGAAGGCGCGGACAAGGAGCGTGTAGTTGGCATTCTGCGCAACCGCGGCCTGAAGAACGTGCGACTGCTCGACCAGCAGCCACGGGAGAAGATTCCTTCCATCGTTCAGGCGTCGGATGTCTGCCTGGTTCTGCTGAAGAAGGCAGACGTGTTTGAGACTGTTATACCTACCAAGATGCTTGAGTTCATGTCGTGCGGGCGTCCCGTAATCCTCGGAGTTGATGGCCAGGCCCGCAGGATCATGGAGGCCGCAAACTCGGGTGTGTTCATTCCCCCCGAGGACCACGTCGCACTTCGCGATGCCGTTCTTCGGATGCATCATGCGCCCGAGTTGAGGGAGCAGCTCGGTCGTAATGCGCGCAAATACATCGTGGAGAATCTCTCGCGCGAAAAAACAGCGTGGAAGTACATTGACGTCCTTCAGCGCGTCGTAGGGGCCAAAGACGGGCTCAGTGTAGCCGCCGCGAGGGCGTGAGCAGCGCCTGCCAAGTAAAAAGGCCGGGAGGCCACCGCCTCTCGGCCTTCGAACATATAGAGATCATGTCAGCGTGAAGGCAATTCAAGCGGTCGCTCCAGGCGAAGTTCAAGCTGCTGTCCTTTGTCCAGCTTGAAATTCCGGTCCGTCAGAATGCCCGCCACGCTGCCCGCCGCCGCACCCGCGCCAGCGCCGATCGCCGCACCCCGGCCGCCACCCTTTGCCGCACCGGCTGCGGCGCCGATTCCCGCACCCACTGCCGCTGCCTCTATCATGCGTGTCCGGTTCGCTCCCTGCCGCTCGATCTCTCCCTCGTTGCCTGTTTTGTAAGCGTGGTCGCCCGGAACGTCGCTCACGCTCGCAACCAGCGGCATCCAGCCATGACGGGTTTCGATTTCGTCGAAGGCCAGAAGAACTCTTCCGTGCAGGCCGCGATCAACGCTGCTCACGTGTCCCTTGATTTTCTTGCCGCGCGGAATCGAATCCCCGTTTGGCGCCACAAGGTCCTCAGCCAGCTTCGCTTTGAAGTGCTTGCCCGGTTCTAATTTGTTGGTGTCCAGCTTATCGTCGAGCTTCACGATAAACCGCGTACCGTCCGGGATGTAATTTGTGCCATAGCCCATGCCCGTTTGGGCTGACGATGCCAGGACCAGAACAAGAACGGTAAAGATCAACAAGGCGACAGGCCGTAACTTTTGCATGACAGGACCTCTCTTTCTGTGCGAAGCGGCACAGAACCGGATTTGTTCATCCGCCCATCGGCCAGGAACGGGCAGCACCGCAACCGCAATGGAACGGTTATGTAAACCCGAAGCCGACGGAGGAGTTGCTGGCACGTGGTCAACTCAACGACCGATCCGAGAGTGCATGCACTTCCAGTCGCAATTAAAAGTTGACGCCGGCTGAAACTGGCGTTTTACTTTGAGCGTCAAAAAGAAGTAGGTCGGGGAGCGTATATGCGCAGATGGTACGTGCCGGTTACGATGATAGGTTTGAGCGGCCTGGGCCTGCTGTTCTTGACCGACCGTGGCCGTAAAGCCCTGGGTTGGGTGTTCGAAAACATGCACCGTGCGCCCGACCGTTTCCTCGAATGGAACGAGGTGGCACAGCGCGAACTCGATCGGATCCAAACCGCTCTCAACCGTGTGGCCGAATCGTTAGAGGCGGTCCGGTAGGAAACTGACTGACGCCGCGCCCTGGGGTATCGCCCCTCCAGAGCTCTCCGTTTTCTTTAAGCGCTCCTAAGCTTGCTCGGGTGGGTAAACTGCGGCGCGATCTCCTGAATTTTCCCCGCCAAAGTCACATCTCGATAGGTGATCCCTTTCGCGTCGTGCGACGTCAGCGAAATCGTCACCTTGTCATAATTCAGAGAAATGTCCGGATGGTGGCCCATCTCTTCAGCCAGGTCTGCAACCTTGTCCACGAACTGCTTCGCAAACCGGAAAGACGGAAAATGGAAGGTCTGTTCGAGGTGTTTGTCGTGCAGCGTCCAATCTTTCAGGCGATTGTTAAGGGCAGTCCGCAACTCGACATCAGGAACAATGTCCATGACCTGGCTCCTTGAAAGCTACAGATGCGCAGTCATTTGGCGGTGTTCGCCTTCGGACTTACTAGATTGTCCCGGTCTTGGTGGTCTTGTGGCCCAGAAACGAGACCTGTTGGTCGATTTCGCGCCGCAGGTCCTCCCACATATTGGCTGGAATCGAGAGAAAGACCTTTACAACTTCGGGGTCGAACTGGCGTCCTGACCACCGCACAATCTCATCCCGCGCCTCATTGAACGACAGCGCAGGTCTATACGGGCGGTCGGACCGCATCGCATCCAGGGCGTCAGCGATGGCAAAAATTCGGGCTCCGATCGGAATTTCCTCGCCTCTGAGTCCCCGCGGATATCCTGTGCCGTCGAAGCACTCCTGGTGGGTGTAGACGATTTCGGCAGCTTCCGCGAGGAAAGGGATCTTTCGGAGCATCTGGTACCCAAGCAGGCTGTGCTCCTTCATCGTCTCCATCTCGTCGTGCGTCAGCTTGCTCGGCTTTCGCAGGATTGCGTCCGGAATTGCCATCTTCCCGATGTCATGGAGAAAAGCCCCACGGGCGATCACGCGAATGCGGTCCCCCGGGATGCCCATGGCCCGCGCTATCGCGATCGTGAATGCCGTCACACGTTTGGAGTGGCCTTCGGTCTCCGCGTCCTTCAGGTCCAGCGCGTCCCCGAGCGCCTCCAGGGTGATGTCGTACGACCGCTCCAGATCGGACAGCGTTCGCTGCAACTGCTCCGTGCGCTCGGCGACCAGCGCCTCCAGGTTGACCTGGTACGCACGGTTTTCCATCTTCAATCTGCGGTTTTCCAGAGCGCGTCGGGCGGTTGCGAGCAGTTGCTCACGCTCAAAAGGCTTGAGTAGGTAATCGTAGGCGCCGTTACGTATCGCCGCCAATGCCACCGAGATGTCGTGGACAGCCGTCACCATGACGACCGGCATGTCTGGATAACGCTCTTTTGTTCGTTCCAGCAGCCCGATTCCATCCAGCTCCGCCATCATCAGGTCCGACAGCACCAGTTCGAACTCCTCGCCCGAATCGAGCAGTGCTAGGGCCTCGTTGCCGGAATGAGCCTGGGAGCACTTGTACCCCGCGCTACGGAGCATCGAGCAGACAATTTCCCTGATCGGTTCTTCGTCGTCAACTACAAGAATCCGCTCTGGCATTGTGTTGTGATCACCTGCTGGCTGGAAATTTAGATTCTAACCTAAGTTGAAGACTTTCGAAGTGAAAAGCTGATTGCGACAATCACAGAGCCGCGCTCAATGCGAAGCATGGCTCTGGGATGGCCTATGTTGCTCCCTTTCTCGGGGAGCAATGTATGCACTGCCATGCCACGAGAGAGAATTTCCATTCCACATAATGCTTCCTTGGCCTGACGGGGCTAGCAGGATCCATGCAGCATCGCGAGGCAGCGGAGTACTTGATACGTAACGATTTGTGACAATGGTGGGTAGCTTCCCGGCCCAACTGGTCAGTTGGGAATCTGAATTGCTGTTGCTTGACCACGTTACGTCCTAGCTTTTGCGCAGCGGACCGGAGTCTTAGTAAGCGACACGCCTTGGAACGCTTCTTCCGGGGACATCCGGACAGCAACATTCATTCGAGTAGCCCTTCTTCAGAGCGGGACGGGGTACCTCGAATGGTTCAGTAAATGCAGTGTGAGGATTCGTCGGGTTGAGGAAACGCCGTTGAAAGCGACAGCCCGCGTGAGCAGATCCAGTGAGGGACATGATGGCGAGTATTTTTCAGGATGCAAAACTTACAGCGTTGAGCGCGTATTTAC
>JAEZPW010000444.1 GCA_023441255.1 Acidobacteriota bacterium | reverse complement strand
ACCTCGAACTCCGAGTCCAACACGCTCTTGTATGCCTCCGCGACCAGGGTGTGATCATCAGCGATGAGTACGCGCGCTCTGTTCATCGGTGCCATAGAAATCTCCTTGTCGCAACGTTCCTGTATTCCGATATCGGCAGTGCTCACGAGATTGGGAAAACATTATAAGGAGAACCTCATTGTCATATGGACTCCCAATATTGCTAGTGCCGCACAGACTGCGATCCGCGGAGTGTGATTCGTCCGCGGTAGCCAATCCGAGCACCCGCTGACCTGGACCCCCCACTAGGCACTACACACGCGAGCCACTTTGACTTTCTGCCTGCCTCTGGCTCGAAACAAGTTAGGAGTCCAATTCGACCGGATTCGACGCGAGGACGGCGACAGCTTAACTGCTGTTCACATCTAACCTCTTTTTAACGGCAGGTAATTCAGCGCGTTTCCTGCCAATACACTCAGCAGACACACGGTCTGTGAGAAGCGCGGGCACGAAAGGAGAGAGGAAGCAATGTCCAAACGGAACGGCGATAAGGCCCGATTCAACAGGCTTCGCAAGGCGAAAATCAGCCGTCGTCAACGGGCTGCTGGGATCAAGGCGTCAAAGCGTAGCGTCCAGCAATGAGTCTTTTGCTGGGCATGGCTGGCGCTGAGATCCGCCGTCTTGGTTCTATTTCGTACAGAAACTCACGCCGGACTAGTTCGAGCAGCTACGTGGAATTTCCAAATTGAAATATGGTAGATTCGTTTGGAAGTTTCACGCGAGCACTGCACCTCGGTGAGCGTGGGGCTAAATCCCCTCCGCGGTATTCACAATGTTGTCCAAATGTGCCAATCCGACCTGCAAGGCCCGATTTCGTTCTCTGCGGGAAGGCAAGCTCTTCCACTTCGAGGTTTCCTCGGGCGAGCGAGGTAGCACGCTTCGGATAGTTGGCGGAAAGATGTCTCCGCAACGGGTGGAACATTACTGGCTGTGCGCTGAGTGCTCCAGCATCATGACTGTGGCAAAGAGTCGCTCCGGCATCAAAGTAGTTCCCCTCGCCGTTACCACGCGTCCGCACGTGCAACGGGCTGCAGCGTCCTGAATCTGCAGCCGCGGCGTTGCCACTACACACAGCGCGAACTCACATTCCCGATATCAGCTATCAAAACGTTTCAGTGGGGTGCCCGGAACTACTACATCCGCCGAGTGGGCATAGATGCCTCGCAAAGAGTTCCAACGGATGCGAAGCATTTCGGAACACATCTTGAGGCCATCCAGCAGAGGGTTTATCTTTGACCGGTCATCGTGCGCCCATTCAACGGCGATCTCGACGATCTTGTATCCCTGCTTCCGCGCGATGAAGAGAATCTCCGGATCGAAGCCCCAACGCTCGATCGTCTGCCGCGCAAAAACGGCAAGTGCTGCCTGACGAGTAAAGGCCTTCATTCCGCACTGGGTATCCTTGAAGCGCAACCCGAGAACAATCCTGTTGAACAGGTTGAACATGCGCCCGGCTGCCTGACGGAAGATCGACTGCCGCTCGGTCATCATTTCTGGATTCAGCCATCGTGATCCGATTGCGACGTCCGCGCCGTCTTCCACTGCATTGAAAAGCTTCGCCGCTTCGCGGATCGGCGATGACATGTCGGCGTCGGCAAAGAGTATCCGCTCACCCGTCGCGTGCAGTACCCCGTTGCGGACACTGTAACCCTTGCCGCGGTTGCCGGGGTTCTCAATCAATCGTACCGCACCATTTCGGACAACGAACTCGCGAACGATGTCCGCAGTGTTGTCGCGCGAACCATCGTTAACAACCACCACCTCTGCATTCCAGTTCCGCTCCGCAATGAACCGAAGCACCTGCTCGAGGCTGGCACGAATCCGCGAACTCTCGTTGTACGCCGGTATGACAATCGAGTAATCAGGCATGTTCTTGAATCAAGAATTCTACATCGTTTGATGATCAAAAGACTTACTTGAGAGCGGCTGGAGGGGATCGCAGGAATTTTGCTGTCACGAAGTAGCCCCAGCACGCAGAGTAACCTTCACGATCTCCCCACGCTGCCACAGGCGCATTCGCGGGCCCCATGTGCCAGTTCCCCGGCATACGATCAGTGGCATTCCGTTCACGTCATATCTGCCCGCAATGAAGGGATAAATGCGCCCAACAACATAGTTGAAAGGCCATATCTGACCGTTGTGCGTGTGCCCGGCAAGCATGAGGCGCACCCCCGACACCGATGCCTTCTCCGGATTCCAGGGCGTGTGGGAAATGAAAATCGTAGTCGCACCGACAGGACGGGTCGAGAGTGCCTCGTCTATGAATTCCGTATAGTGCCCCGTACGCCTCTGGCGCGACGTCAGGTCGTCCACGCCGGCCACAATCAGTCCCGGCGCGGCTTCGGCCCACTCGTCGCGAAGGACATGAATACCCGAGTGCGCCAGCAGGTCCCCGCCGCTTCCGTCACGGCCATAACCTTCGTGATTGCCGTTGACGGCCCAGACGCCCAAAGGAGCACTTAATTGCCGCAGAACCGGGACCCACTGTTGACTAGGTTCATCATGACCTTCCACTATGTCGCCTGCAAGCACGATCATGTCGGGCCTCAACTGCTCGATCTGCGCGATGCGTGCAGTGGCCCACTTCTCGTCCAGCATGTTGCCCAGAGACTACCGGAACCGATGCGATGCGCCAGAACACGTACACATGCATCGCGGTCCAGACGGCGAATATAGCGGCAAAGAACATGAGTCCTCGATTGTTGTGATCTCCTCAAGATACAACAAAAGCCCCGGCAGGTACTCCGGGGCTTCCGTCACCAATGGGCGTACAAATCGAGATTGAAGCGTTCTAGTATCCGCAACCGTCGGGCTGAGAAACCGCACCCGTACGCACCTGCTTGCGGATGTAGTCGGCGCCGGCTTCGAGCGCGCGCTTATCAAGTTCGAGCATCTGCGCATTCTTAACCGTTTTTTCCAGCACGGAATTCGCGGTCTCTTGTGGCATTGCGCCGGTCTCTTCGAGCAGGGCGCCAAGCATGACGATGTTGGTCACCTTAGCCGATCCGAGAAGGTCAGCGATTTCCGATGCCGGGATGCATATGACGCGGCTCTTCGGGGCTACGAAATTCTCCGGAAGTTCATTGCGGTTGTACAGAATCACACCACTTGTTTCAACCTGTTCCGCAAACTTGCGAAGCGACGGTTCATTCATCGCGATCAGCACGTCCGGGTGAGCGATAAGAGGCGAGCCGATCCGCTCGTGATCAAGACACACGTGACAATGCGCCGAACCGCTGCGCATCTCGGGGCCGTAGGAGGGCAGCCAGCTGACTTCCATACCTTCCCGCATGCCCATCTCGGCCATGATCTGGCCCAGCAGCAGAACGCCCTGGCCGCCGAACCCTGCGATTTTTGCTGATAGCGGCTTGGTCTGGTGCTTCGCGGCGGCTTTGTCAATCGCGGTGCGGCCGTCATTGTCAGTCCTGATGCCGAGGGTTTCGGCAACCGAACGTTGCGGAACCGGGGTTTCAACGATTTCCGGCTTCTTGTCGCGGTATACACCCAGCGGGAAGATCGGGATCATCTTTTCGGTGATGAACTGCTTCGCCTTTACCGGGTCCTTCTTCCAGATCGTCGGGCATGGCGACAAGATTTCCACCAGGGTGAAACCGGCCTGCTGCTTCTGTAACTCGAGCGCCTTCCGCACGGCCTTGCGCGCCTTCATGATGTTCTTGCTGTCATTCAGAGCGACGCGTTCGACGTACACCGGCATTTCGAGCTGGGATATCAGCTCGCAGATGTGTAACGGCAGGCCTTCGTTGTTGGCGCGACGACCCCACGGTGTAGTGGTCGAAGTCTGGCCAACCAGCGTCGTAGGTGCCAACTGTCCGCCCGTCATGCCGTAAATGGCGTTGTTGACGAAGAACACGGCGATCTTCTCGCCGCGGTTGGCGGCGTGAATGATTTCTGCCGTGCCGATGGCCGCCAGATCGCCGTCACCTTGATAGCTGATGACAATCTTGCCAGGGTTCGAACGCTTCAACGCCGTCGCAACCGCCGGTGCGCGACCGTGAGCAGCCTGCACATTGCCCACGTCGAAGTAGTAGTAGGCGAACACCGAGCAGCCTACCGGGCTGACCACCATAGTGTCGTTCTGCAGACCCAGGTCTTCGAGCGCCTCGCCGACGAGCTTATGTGCTACTCCGTGGCCGCAACCCGGGCAATAATGCGTCTGGTGCTGGAGGTCGGCCTTGCGATCGTAGATTTCGTAGAAAGTTTCCGGTTTGGAATGGACCACTTCGTATTCGATCACGACGTTCCTCCCTAGACCGCCACCATGCGGTTGAGCAGCTCAGCGTGTACTTCCTCAACCGACGGAATGTTGCCGCCAACGCGTCCATAGAACTCCACCGGAACCTTGCCGTTCACGGTAAGTCTTACGTCCTCGACCATCTGACCGGTGCTCATCTCCACGACAAGCACCGTCTTGATCCTGTCCGCCAACTCGGCCAGAGCTTTCGTCGGGAACGGCCAGAGGGTAATCGGGCGGAACACGCCGACCTTCATACCCTGCGCGCGAGCCTCGTCGGCAGCCGACCTCAAGATGCGCGAAGTCAGGCCATAGCCGACCAGCAGCACTTCCGCATCATCGGTCATGTACTGCTCGGAACGCTGCTCGGCTTCGACGCACTTCTTGTACTTCGCTTCCAGCTTGCGGACGTGCGCCTCGAGCTCGTCGGGCGTGAGGTAAATCGATGAGATCAGGTTCTTGCGCGTGTGTTCGGTTCCCTTCACCGCCCACAACTTCTCCGGCTGCGCAACTTCCTTGTCCTCTATCTCGAGCGGCTCCATCATCTGGCCGATAGCGCCGTCGGTAAGAACGATTGCGGGATTGCGGTATTTGTCCGCAAGCTCGAAAGCCAGGACCGTCAGGTCGCACATTTCCTGAACCGAGGCAGGCGCCACCACGATGTTGTGATAGCACCCGTGCCCGCCGCCCTTAACCATCTGGAAGTAATCGCCCTGCTCGGGCGCAATGTTGCCAAGCCCGGGGCCGCCGCGCATGATGTCGGCGATGACTACCGGCAGTTCGGCACCGGCGATATAGGAAAGGCCTTCCTGCATCAGACTCAGGCCCGGTCCGGAGGACGCGGTCATGACGCGCTGTCCGGCTGAAGCTGCGCCGTAGCACATATTGATCGCGCTTACTTCCGACTCCGCCTGCAGGAACGTGCCGCCCACCTGCGGGATGTAAAGAGCTGCGTATTCGGCAACTTCACTCGCCGGAGTGATCGGGTATCCGTAGAAATGACGGCAGCCCGCCAGAACAGCACCCTTCACGATTGCCACATTCCCCTTACACAGTTGCCGCATTTGCGATCTCCTTTTCCGCAGCCGCGCTCGCGACCTTCTGTGCTGCAACGCGATACACCGTGATCGCGCCCGGTTCCGGACAGCAATAGAAACAAATGCCGCACCCTGTACAGCCCTCGCCGTTGTAGTGTGCCGGGTGAACGCCATATCCATTCAGTCCGGACTCAAGTTCCAAGACCTTCGGCGGACACGCGTCTACGCACAGTCCGCACCCTTTGCACTCTTCCGTGTTGACTTTCACAC
>JAEZPW010000407.1 GCA_023441255.1 Acidobacteriota bacterium | reverse complement strand
CCGCGACCTCAACGTGCGCAGCGCTTTCCTGCATGAGGTTGGCGACACGCTCTCAACCGCCGCCGTCATCCTCGGCGGCTGGGCCATCATGTACACCGGCCAGCAGTGGATCGACTCGGCGCTCTCGTTCGGCATCGGCGCACTTATACTCTGGTCCTCATTCGGCATCATTCGCGAAACGCTGAACATTCTGCTCGAAGGCATGCCGGCCGGCCTCGAACTCCAGAAGATCGCCGACACGATCGGTGCCATAGAAGGCGTGGTGCATGTGCACGATCTCCATGTATGGACCATCGGATCGGGCATGAACGCGCTGGCCTGTCACATCACCATTGCAGATATACCGCCGTCGGAAAGCGAGCAGATTCTGCGCCGGGTAAAAGGCACTTTGGACGAGCGGTTCCACATCAACCACACCACGTTCCAGTTTGAGCACGAGGTCTGCGATACCGCCCACGGCTGCGTGGAGCCCACACTGTTTAGCAACAGGCCGCGCGAGAGCCAGGCGCCGAGGTTGGATTAGCTGCCACCCGCTAGTTCCGGCAGTTGAGCAACTGCCAGGTTGCGTAGCATCTCTGTGACGCTTGCGACATCGTTGTCCTGAAACAACCTGATCGCCGCGACTCCCGCCGCCCCGGCCTCGATGCACGCAGCGGCATTCCCAAGTGTTATCCCACCCAGTGCAAGCACCGGCATCCGCGTCGTTCCGATCCCTTCTGGACCCACCGGCCGCCCCGGTGCGCGGCACGCTTCGCGCAATTGCGCCAGGCCTTCGCCCCCGGCGTGTCTCGTCACCGTCCGACGCCCCCCGTCGATACCGTCCGGAACGACTTTCTCGAACACCGGCGCAAATACGGCAAAGTCGGCGCCGTGAGACTCGGCCAGGCGGACCTCGTCGGGCGTGTGGCACGACACGGCAACAATCCAGTTTCGCGTTTCGAGTGTCGAGTTTTGAGCGACAGCACTTGCCCAGACGGCACGGGCGTCGCTGGCGGGGATGTCGGTGGACGTCAGGTGAACGCCATCGGCTCCGACCGCAAGAGCGACATCGACACGGGAATTGATGAGGAGTTTCGAATTTCGAGGTTCGCCTTGCGAGCGGGATGCGGTCTGGTGCCCCACGTTCGCGAAGCTAACGTGAGAATGCTGGGCTTGCGCGCTCCCGTTGCGAGTTCGTCTCAACGCCTCTCGCGCCAGTTCCACCAGTTCTCGCGGCGGCAGGTCTTTCTCTCGAAGTTGGATGAAGTCCACTCCGGCAAGTGCCGCTTCGGCAATCTTCTCCAGCAGGCGTTCGCGTTTCTGCCGCTCCGTTCCCGGGAACTGCCGGCGGTCGGTGATGTAGCAGAGCAGCACGCCCAGATTGTAACGCCGCCGTTTCGTTGCCGCAGTGCTGCACGCTTGAAGCGTTCCTGCCTTGACAATCGCTCCCGCCGAACGATATGTATGCAGCGAGTCCCATAAGCATGGCACAACGGGTGCTCTTGGGTTGAAGTTGTCATTCCGAGCAAAGCGAGGAACCGCTACCTAGCACGGTCGCAGCGGTTCTAGAAGTCGCTTCTCCAAATGAAAGCTCAACGCATCCGGGGACAGCTTTCAACACTGCCGTTCGGAGAGTGCGCATGTCCAAGCTGTCCAGGCACGCCGTCATACGCGAGATCGTCACCAAAGAAGCGGTGAGTAGTCAGGATGAACTACGCCGTCTTCTGCACAAGCGCGGACACAGCGTTACCCAGGCCACGCTCTCCCGCGACATCCACGAACTGGGCCTGGTGAAGGCGCCCGAAGGCTATGCCTTTCTGGACGCCGAAGCCGCGGGCACAGACAGCGGTCTGCCTTCGCTGGAACGCCTCATTCGCGAATTTGTCCGGGAAGCCACCGCCGCGCAGAACCTCGTCGTCGTGAACACCACGGCTGGCAGCGCTCAACCCGTCGCGGCCGCCATCGACGCCGAAGAATGGCCCGAGATCGTCGGCACCGTCGGCGGTGACGACACCATTATCGTCGTCACACCCGACGCGCGCCAGGCCCGGAAGCTTGTGGAGCGGATCAAGGAAGTGCTCGCCTGAACTCTGCAATTGCAGGTCACAGCCTGCAGATTACGCATTGTGCTCAGGTGCGGTATTCAATCTGCAATCATCGATTTACTGCGTGCGATTTTCGTACCTGCTGATCTCCGCCTCGTGCCGCAGCGTCAGTCCGATCTGGTCGAGTCCGTTGAGCAGGCAGTAACGGCGGAACTCGTCGATCGGAAAGCTGGCTGAGAAACCGGAAGCGTCTATAACGCTGCGATTCTCCAGATCCACCGTGATCTGGTACTGGTTTGTCGCCTCAGCACGTTTCATCAGCTCCCGTACTTCGTTCTCGCTGAGTTTCACTGTAAGCAGTCCGTTGTTGGCACAGTTCGTGGCGAAAATGTCCGCGAACGATGGAGCAATGATGGCCCGGAATCCATAGTCGGCCAGCGCCCACGGTGCATGTTCACGCGAGGAACCACACCCGAAGTTGCTGCCCGCTATCAGGATCGTCGCTCCCTCATACCTCGGCTGGTTCAGAACGAACGATTCGTCGCGCGACCCATCCGGCCGAAAGCGCCAGTCGTAGAACAGGAACTGCCCGAAGCCCGTACGCTCGATGCGCTTCAGGAACTGCTTCGGAATGATCTGGTCGGTATCGACATTGGCGCGGTCGAGCGGCGCCGCAAGACCAGTATGCGAACGGAATGGCTGCATCAGCGGAACTCCCATTGGCGTACATCTGTGAAGTGACCCGTGATCGCTGCTGCCGCTGCCATCGCGGGGCTCACGAGGTGCGTGCGACCGCCGCGGCCCTGGCGTCCTTCAAAGTTTCTGTTGCTCGTCGACGCGCAGCGCTCACCCGCATTCAGAGTATCGGGGTTCATGCCCAGGCACATCGAACAGCCCGGCTCGCGCCATTCGAAACCGGCGGCCAAAAAGATCTCGTGCAGTCCTTCGCGCTCGGCCTGCTGCTTGATCGCGTGCGAACCGGGAACCACCAACGCCC
>JAEZPW010000369.1 GCA_023441255.1 Acidobacteriota bacterium | reverse complement strand
GGATTACGTTGGCGGCAAGTTCATCACCCGCACGCAAATGGGAATTGCCGCAACGCCGTTGTTGCTGGTGCTGATCGTAGTCGAGACCACGGACGTTCTATTCGCTGCCGACTCGATCCCAGCAATTCTGGCCATCACGCGCGATGCCTTCATCGTCTACACGTCCAATGTGTTCGCCATCATGGGACTGCGTTCGATGTACTTCGCTCTTGCGGGCATGATGGAGATCTTCCACCATCTGCACTACGGCCTGTCGGTTATCCTGAGCTTCATCGGCATCAAGATGCTCATTTCCCACTACTACACCATTCCGACCGGCTGGGCTTTGGGCACGGTCGCAGGCGTCCTCGCCTTGTCCGTTCTCTCTTCCATCCTGTTTCCCAAGAAGCAAGCTTCAGAGTCCCAGGTCGAGAATGCAGACGGACAGGTGTGAGAAATGGGCTACTCGAACCGGATCTGTTCTCCACTCACGACTGAGTGTTTCAGGTACTTGGCGTCGTTGTGGACAGGGAAATCGGTGCGGTAGTGCGCCCCGCGGCTTTCTTCACGTGCGAGCGCCGAAAGCGCTATCAGCAGGCCAGTCAGGTGAAGGTTTGCAGTCTCGCAGCATTGACGGCACGTAATGCCTTCCACCCTGGGTGCGAGTGCCTGCAGGTCTTCAATAGCCCGGCGCAGTCCTTTGCCGGTCCGCACCACGCCCACATCACGCCACATGATCTCCTGAATACAGCGAGCAGTCTGGGAAGCCGCTTGCTCGGACTCGGCTGTAGCTGGCTGCGCGGGCGGAAGGGTCGTCCGCACCTCGCTTTGGAGCCGGTCTGACAAGCTGGTTTCTGCCCGCATCGCCTTCGCCGCTCGCGCCCCGAACACCAGGCCTTCTAGAAGGGAATTGCTAGCCAGCCTGTTCGCTCCGTGTACGCCCGTGCACGCGACCTCGCCCGCGGCGAATAAACGACTGAGATTCGTCGCTCCATCGAGGTCCGTACGAACTCCGCCCATCGCGTAGTGCGCCGCTGGCCGTACCGGAATCATGTCCGAAGTGATATCGATGTTGTACCGCAGACATGTCTGATAAATACGCGGGAAGCGCTGATCCAGACGCTTGCCAGCGAGGTGGGTCAGGTCGAGAAAAACGGCGGGGTCCTTGCTGCGGCTGATCTCAATCTCGTGAGCGATTGCCCTTGAAACCACGTCGCGGGGCGCCAATTCCGCCAGAGGGTGATACTTGGGCATAAAACGGTCAAGTTCGTTATTGCGCAGGTACGCACCTTCTCCCCGTAGTGCTTCCGACAGCAGGAACCGTGGCGCCCCCTTCAGGTAGAGCGCAGTAGGGTGGAACTGCACGAATTCCATGTCGCTGACCTCGGCACCCGCGCGAAATGCCACGGCCACACCGTCGCCGGTGGCAACCTCCGGGTTCGTCGTATCGCGGTAAACCTGGCCGAGGCCGCCGGTGGCAAGCAGCACGGAGCTGGCGTAGATTTCTTCGATTTGTCCGCTGGAATTGACGAGCCTGACGCCGCATACGCGGCCATCCTGCACCAGCAAGTCAGTGGTCATGTCGAACTCGCCGATGGTGACCGTCTTCAGGGTGCGCGCCTTCTCCCAGAGTGCCCGCGCGATTTCTCTTCCGGTGGAGTCGCCATGGGCATGCAGGATGCGGTTGCGGCTGTGAGCGCCTTCTCGCGTGAAAGACAGCTTCGTGCCAGTGCGGTCGAACTCAGTGCCCCAGGCGATGAGTTCCTCGATCCGAAGCGGCCCTTCTTCAACAAGGACTTGAGCTGCGGCGGGGTTGCACAGACCGTCGCCTGCGGCGAGCGTGTCTTGAAAATGCAGACCTATTTCGTCTTCATCGCTCAGCGCAGCGGCGATTCCGCCCTGTGCGTATTGGGTATTCGATTCCGTGACTTCCCGCTTAGCAAGCACTATGACGCGGCCTGCAGGAGCGAGTTCAATAGCTGCGCGTAGCCCGGCGACACCTGCGCCGACGACAATGAAGTCTGTACTCTTGGGGACATCTGCCATAAATAGAAAATGTTACCACTCCAGCGACTTAGGAACATGACAGCTGGCGGAACGGCTCCGAGATGCGGGTGGTATATCGTTCGCGCAGTCGCTCCGTCACGGGCTTGCATACGTTATGATGGGTGATTGTGAACACGGTCGATATAAGAACCAGTGCCGGGATCTACACGGCTGAGATCGAGCAGGACTTCGTGAAACGTGTCGGGGCGCGACTGTGCGAGTTGTTCCCGGAGGGCACGCGGTTCTTTGTCATTACGGCTCCGCCGGTCCGCAAGCACTGGGGTAGTGCGCTTGCGGCTTCGCTGGACGAGGCAAAGATTTCACACCAAGTGGTGGAGATGCCGGATGGTGAGCGCTACAAGACTCTTGCCACTGTGGAAGATCTCGCGGAGAAACTGGTGCGCCGTGGCGCCGATCGGAAGTCCGTGTTCCTGGCGTTCGGCGGCGGTGTCGTCGGAGATATGACCGGGTTTCTCGCATCGCTGTATATGCGTGGCGTGGAACTTGTCCAGATTCCGACCACACTCCTTGCGCAGGTGGATGCCTCCGTTGGGGGAAAGACGGCAGTCGACCTCAAGGCTGGCAAGAACCTGCTGGGCACATTCCATCATCCGAAGGCCGTGCTGATCGACCCGATGGTGCTGTCAACGCTTCCCGACCGGGAGTTCCGGTCGGGCCTCTACGAGGCTCTGAAATGCGGAATCATCAGCAGCCCCGATCTGTTCTCGTTCATGGAGAACCAGCGGGACCGCATACTGCAGCGTGACCCGGCTGCGCTGGAGTGGGTGATTACCGAATGCGTTCGGGTGAAAGCCGAGGTCGTATCGCAGGACGAACGCGAAACGGGCCTGCGGCGCATATTGAATTTCGGTCATACGATCGGTCACGCGCTGGAGGCCGAGACCAGCTACAAGCAATTCCTGCATGGTGAAGCTGTCGCATGGGGGATGGTCGCCGCCTCGATGATTTCCGCAGCGATGCAGCGAACGAATGCCGATACCGCTCGCCGCATCATTTCCACCGTGCTTGCTTATGCTCCGTTGCCCAAAGTGGAGCCGCGTGGAAAGAAGATTCTGAATCGCCTGCGGTCTGACAAAAAGACCCTGGACGGAGTTGTCCACTTCGTTCTGCCGCTTGAGATCGGCCGCGTGGAGGTTGTGCCCGACGTTCCGGAGCGTGCGGTCATGCAGGCCATCGATGAACTGAGATACCTCTCGCAAGCGTAGAACTATTGAACCCGACGGAACAGACGAGTGAAAAGGCGCCGGTAGTCGGAGCCAAGCCAGCGAATGCAGGCGACGAACGTGCGGCAGCAGCCGCGGTTCGGGAGATGTTCAGCACCATCGCTCCGCGGTACGACCTGCTGAACCACCTGCTTTCATTCAGCGTGGACAGGTTGTGGTGGTGGCGAACGGCACGAAAGTTCGGGCACATCCTTGCGCGTCCGAAAGCTCAGGTTCTTGATTTGTGCTGCGGCACAGGTGACATGACGTTCGCACTGGCCAAGCGGGCAGGCGAGTCGGGCGCCAAGCTATATGGAGCAGATTTCGCGCACCCGATGCTTCGCCGAGCGCTTTCGAAGACGAAATCCCGTCGCCTTTGCTGGATAGAGGCCGACGCGCTCAACCTTCCGCTGCCCGACGCGGAATTCCACCTGGTCACCTCGGCCTTCGGATTTCGCAACTTGGCGAACTACGATGCCGGGTTGCGCGAGATCCACCGCGTGCTGGCCAGCGGGGGCGAAGTCGGCATACTCGATTTCGGTGAACCCAGCGGATTGGCCGGGAATATCTATCGTATATACTTCCGTTACGTCCTTCCGGCGATTGGAACGGTGATTTCAGGAGTGAGAGGGCCGTACGCCTATCTGCCAGCCTCAGTTCAGAGGTTTCCTGAGCCGGACGAGATGCTTTCGCGGATGCGCAGCGCTGGCTTTCGCGATGTCTCATGGACTCCGTATACGTTCGGCATAGCGGGACTTTACAGAGGCATCAAGCGGTAGCCTGATATCTCGGATCCGCAACTTGCAGCAGAGGCTGAACGTCTTCAGTAAAGCTGTCTCGTACATCAAACTGAATATCTGATCCAGCACATCGCGACCGTGTACTCGTTCACAGCGAGGGCAGGGAAGCTGTGCAAGACACTTGCTCGTGGAGAGTTGAATGACCCGAAAATTTGGCTGCCTGGTCCTCGCGATCGTGATCAGCTTTGGCGTTACCGCTGCCGCTCAGCAGACTGTCAACCGCTTTGATCTTTTTACAGGATATTCCCATCTGAGTTCGCCAAGCGTGAACCTCGGACAGAACGGCTTCAATACGTCGTTTGGCGTGAACGCGAACCGGTGGCTCGCGTTAGGCGCCGATTTCAGCATTTTTACCGGCGACGGCGCGATCCCGCTTTCCGATACGAAGATCGCCAGCAAGGTGATCCCTTTTCTTCCGCCGGGCGTGACCAATCCAAGCATTCCATTCCATGCAAAGACCTACACCTTTGCTGCCGGTCCGCAGGTCAATATCAGGCATTTTGAGAAAGTCACGTTCTTCGTGAGGCCGGGGCTCGGTCTGCTACATGAAAGAGCCGAATTGATGGGTCCCCTTGTTGCGTTAGGGCCGGTGCTGGGGCTTTCGGCCAAGATGAATGACACGGTTCCATTCTACGGAGTCGGCGGCGGCGTTGACGTGAATGCCAGCAAACACGTTGGCCTCCGGTTCTCGGCGGATTTCGTGCACACGTCGCTGTTCTCTGATCTGCTTGAAAGTCGCAATGCGGTTCGCTTCTCAGTCGGTCCGACCTGGAAGTGGGGCGAACTGAAGTAGAACCTTCCATTGCCGGCGCGAAGTCCCCCAATGCTGCGGGGACTTCGCTTTTGGTGTTCCAACGAGTCGCCCGTCTTCCCATACAATCGGCGATCAATCCCCCAAAGCCGCCTGTCGCCGCCGCGAAGGAATATCATGCAGAAGACCATGTTGAACGACCAAAAAGAGCAAACACCCAGTGCGGCATCCATCGTCA
>JAEZPW010000330.1 GCA_023441255.1 Acidobacteriota bacterium | reverse complement strand
GTCGGATCGTGGCGGCCTTTTTAGCGGAGTGACGCAAGCACTCAAAGAGACGACTCTCACCTATGAATACAAAGTTTCGGACGGGCTGATAGCTCGCACGGAATGGCGCCGCGACTTCTCCAATCAGCCCTTCTTTCTGACAGAAACGCCGGGGGTGCTTAAGAAGGAGCAGAACACGGCTACATTGGGTCTGATTTGGTGGTGGGGTCGTAAGACGGGCTCGTGGTGAGACTGGGCATGAACCGAAGCATCAGGAGGTTGATATGCAAGATTTCGTTTTCTTAACGGCAACGGTCGCATTCTTCGTCGTCGCCATTGCTTATGTCCAGTTCTGCGAACGGGTGAAGTAGGAGGACTGTGATGAACCTCGAATCCTCGATCGTGCTTGCAGCCAGCGTTTTGCTTTTCGTGTACCTGGCTTACGCAATGCTCAGGCCGGAGAAGTTCTGATATGACCGCGAATGGCTGGTTCCAGATCATCGTTTTCCTGCTACTGGTTTTGGCCGTGACGAAGCCGCTCGGCGTCTTCATGGCCCGGGTGTTCAACCGTGAGCGGACGTTTTTGGATCCGGTGCTACGCCCCATCGAGAAGCTGCTTTATCGGGTCACTTGCGTTGATGAAGACCGCGAGATGGGCTGGAAAGAATATGCCGTCTCCATGCTCTTGTTCAGCGCTGTGTCGATGCTGCTGCTGTATCTGCTGGAGATAGCGCAGGGATTCCTGCCTTTCAACCCGCAGAAGTTCGGGAGAGTGCCGGCTGCCCTCGCTTTCCACACCGCTGCGTCATTCACGACGAACACCAATTGGCAGAACTACTCAGGCGAAACGACCATGAGCTATTTAACCCAGATGGCCGGGCTCGCCTATCACAACTTCGTTTCTGCCGCCGTCGGAATTTCGCTCGCCATCGCCTTTATCCGCGGCATTACCCGTCGCGAGAAGGAGACCATCGGAAACTTCTGGGTGGACCTCGTGCGCTGCTCGCTGTGGGTGCTCTTGCCGTTCTGTATTGTCGGGACGCTTGTGCTCGTTTGGCAGGGAGTGCCGCAGAACCTGAAGCCCTACGACACTGTGAAGCTTGTTGAGCCGATGCAGGTTCCTAAGGTGGACGCCAATGGCAAGCCTGTCCTCGGACCCGACGGCAAGCAGGTGATGAACACTGTTACGACGCAAACGATCGCGCAGGGGCCAGTCGCTTCGCAGGAGATCATCAAGGAACTGGGTACGAACGGCGGCGGCTTCTTCAATGCGAACAGTGCACATCCTTACGAGAACCCTACTCCGCTCAGTAACCTCTTCGAACTCGTCTCAATTTTCGCCCTCGGTTCAGGGTTGACCTACACGCTGGGACGAATGACCGGATCGCAACGACACGGCTGGGCCGTATGGGGCGCCATGGCTGTTCTGTTTGTGGCCGGCGTCACGACGGCATATTGGGCCGAAGCCCAGGGAAATCCGTTATTCCCGGCCGCCGTAAACCAGCACGCGACCATGTCGCAGCCCGGCGGCAACATGGAGGGTAAAGAGGTCCGCTTCGGTATCGCCAACACGGCGCTGTGGGCGACAGTCACGACGGACGCGAGTTGCGGAGCGATCAACGGCTGGCACGATTCCTTCACCCCGCTCGGCGGTATGGTTCCGCTGGTCAACATGATGTTGAGCGAAGTGATCTTCGGCGGCGTCGGCGCGGGGATGTACGGCATGCTGATTTACATCATCCTGGCCGTGTTTATTGCCGGCCTGATGGTCGGTCGCACACCCGAGTATTTGGGCAAGAAAATTGAAGCTTATGACGTGAAAATGGCGATGCTGGTAACGCTGATCTTCCCGCTCACGATCCTTGCCTTCACGGCGATTTCGTCGGTGAAAGGATTCGGCACCTCAAGCATCCTGAATCCCGGACCGCATGGCTTGAGCGAGATGATCTACGCGTTCACCTCGCAAACGGCGAACAACGGCTCCGCCTTTGCGGGCCTAACCACGAACACGCTCTGGTACAACGTGAGCGGCGCACTTGCCCTGTTAATTGGCCGCTTCCTCATGATCATCCCTATGCTGGCCATTGCCGGCAATCTTGCGCGAAAGAAAGCCGTTCCGCCCTCACTCGGAACTTTCCCGGTAACCACGCCCCTGTTCAGCACGCTGCTGATGGGCACGATCATCATCGTCGGGGCACTGACGTTCTTCCCGGCACTGAGCCTGGGGCCGATTCTCGAACATTTGCTGATGACGGCCGGTAAGGCGTTCTGAGGTTTGATTATGGCCACGAATTTGACAAACCGACCGGTTTCGCAAGTTGTGCGGAAGCCTGAGCCAAGACTGGCCGTGGAACCAAGTGTCCCGAAGACAAAGTCGAAAGCTGTCTGGGAATGGAAGATCGTTCGCCGCGCCATTCTGGATTCGTTTGTGAAGCTGAACCCGCGTCACATGATGGGGATTCCTGTCATGTTTGTGGTGGAAGTGGGCAGTGTGATCACCACAATCCTTTTGTTCAGGGGAGGCACGCAGTTCGGCTTCAACCTGCAGATCACGTTGTGGCTGTGGTTCACGGTCTTGTTTGCAAACTTCGCGGAGGCAATGGCCGAAGGCCGTGGCAAAGCGCAGGCTGACTCGCTACGTAAGGCTCGCGCCGAGACGATGGCGAATCGCTTGCTGCCGGACGGTCACACTGAGACGGTGCCCGGCTCGAAACTGCGTGCCGGAGATCTGGTTTTCGTGGCCGCCGGCGAGTTCATTCCGGGTGACGGAGAGGTCACCGAAGGCGTAGCGTCGGTCGACGAATCGGCCATAACAGGCGAGTCTGCCCCCGTGATCCGAGAATCTGGCGGCGACCGGTCGGCTGTCACTGGCGGCACGCGGGTTCTCTCCGATCAGATAACAGTCCGTATCAGTTCCAATCCCGGCGAAACCTTCCTCGACCGCATGATCGCCTTGGTCGAAGGTGCCGAACGGCAGAAGACACCTAATGAAATCGCATTGAACATCCTGCTTGCAGGACTGACGATCATTTTCCTGCTGGCCGTCGTGACTCTCCAGCCTTTTGCCATTTACTCCGGATCACCGCAAACCGTGTTTGTCCTGGTGTCCTTGCTGGTATGCCTGATCCCGACCACCATCGGCGGCCTGCTATCCGCGATTGGCATTGCCGGCATGGACCGCCTCATTCAGCACAACGTGCTGGCCATGTCCGGACGCGCTGTCGAGGCGGCGGGCGATGTTAACACATTGCTCTTGGACAAGACTGGAACGATCACACTCGGCAACAGGCAAGCCACTGCTTTCATCGCTGCACCCGGCGTATCCGCTGATGAAATGGCCAACGCGGCGCAGCTCTCATCGCTCCCCGATGAAACTCCGGAGGGCCGCTCCATCGTAGTGCTTGCGAAAACCAAGTACGGTCTGCGCGGACGCGAACTGGCAGAGCACGAGGCGCACTTTGTTCCGTTCTCGGCGCAGACACGCATGTCCGGCGTCAATATCAACGGTTTCGAGATTCGCAAAGGCGCGGTGGACGCGATCGAAAAGTATCTGCGAGAGCACGACGCTGTGTTGCCGGACGAAGTCAGGGCCAAGGTCGAGCAAATCGCTCGCAACGGCGGTACACCCTTGGTCGTCGCCGAGAGGAGTCGCGGCGCTCTCGGCGTCATTGAGCTTAAAGACATCGTGAAGGGCGGAATGCGCGAACGCTTTGCTCAGCTTCGTGCGATGGGCATAAAGACCATCATGATAACGGGCGACAACCCGCTGACTGCCGCGGCTATCGCCCGAGAGGCCGGGGTCGATGACTTTCTCGCCCAGGCCACTCCCAAGGACAAGATGGACCTGATCCGGCGTGAGCAATCACAAGGCAAACTCGTCGCGATGACCGGGGACGGCACCAACGACGCTCCCGCCCTCGCGCAGGCGGACGTCGGCGTCGCTATGAACACGGGCACGCAGGCAGCTAAGGAAGCCGGCAATATGGTGGATCTCGACTCCAACCCCACCAAGCTGATCGAGGTAGTCGAAATAGGCAAGCAGCTCCTCATGACCCGCGGATCGCTGACCACGTTCTCCATCTCAAACGACGTTGCGAAGTACTTCGCCATCATTCCGGCAATGTTCGCCGGCACCTTCCCGGTGCTGAACGCATTGAACATCATGCACCTGAAGACGCCGACTTCGGCTGTGCTCTCCGCCGTGATCTTCAACGCCCTGATCATCATCGCCCTGATTCCGCTGGCGCTGCGCGGCGTGAAGTATCGCGCGCTGGGTGCGGCCGCACTGCTCCGGAGCAACCTGCTTATCTACGGGCTCGGGGGAATCCTGGCGCCGTTTATCGGGATCAAGCTGATTGACATGTTGATCACGCGGATAGGGCTCGCGTAGAGGTTCACCATGAAGAAGAACTTAATGACCGCCGTTTTGATGACCGCCGCCACTACCCTCTTGCTGGGCTTCGTCTATCCGCTGGTTATGACCGGAATCGCCCAGGTGATTTTCCATGACAAAGCGAACGGCCAACTCATTCAGCGTAACGGTGTGCTTGTCGGCTCCAGAATCATCGGGCAGGGCTTCGCTTCTCCGGCATACTTCCACCCCCGGCCATCGGCGGCCGGCAACGGATACGATGCGGCCAACTCTGCCGGCTCGAATCTCGGACCTACTAACCAGAAGCTCATCGATCGCGTGAAGAGCGACACGGCGGTGCTGCAAACTGACAATCCAGGTACGCCGGTCCCCATCGACCTCGTTACGACTTCCGCTTCTGGTTTCGACCCGCACATCTCGCCCGCCGCTGCCGAGTTCCAGGTTGCACGCGTCGCCAGGGAGCGCGGAATGAGTGAGGATGCCGTGCGCCAACTCGTAGCCAAGCACACGCAGGGACGTCAACTCAAGTTCTTGGGCGAGTCACGTGTAAATGTCTTGGAGTTGAACCTCGACCTCGATGCAGTTCGCCCGAATACGAAAGCAGCATCGGCAGAGCTTAAGTCAGCACGTTAATCGAACCGCCCAAGGCTGCCGCGTTTCGGGGATTACGTCTGTTACAGACAAGTCACGCCCGTCTCGATCGGTACGCCTGTACAACAAACGTACAACGGACGCGTCCATTGGGCATTGTCGTCTGGTAGGTAAACGAAGAATCAACAACTTGCCTGTTTCAACACGGCCTTGAACTCTCGCCGCCTCCACCACTCTAGCCTGCACAAAATGGACAAGAGTCGCGGCACGAGTCTCGACAGCATTCATCTGCTCCCACGTCTCCTTTCGACCCGAGCCCGCCCCAGATGGCAGTGAACTGAAAGGCAATCGGCACGTGAATAGTCGGCTTCGTCTTGCAACCCATGCCGTGTGTTCCACGTCACACATACCCGTGACGCTCTCCTGCCGGACAGGGTAGAGGGCCGGTTGTTCCCTGGGTGCGGCGTGAGGGCGAGTGCCTGTCGGGAGGTACTCGGGATGGGGCTCGCTGTTCTGGCGCTAATCTGGCTGATCACCTTCCTCAGCGTTTACTTCTTTGTCGCGAAGACCTGGTGGCTTCCTCTGGGCGCGTCTGCCGCTGCCGCGGGTATCGATCACCAATTCACGAGGACATTCATCATCATGGGGATCGTCTTCGTGCTGGCGCAGTGCTCACTCGGCTACTTCGTATGGTCGTACCGCGATCGCACGGGGACGTCGGCGGCAGCATATTCTCATGGCAATACCAAGCTTGAGATCTTGTGGACTACCCTGACTGCCATCCTTTTCATAGGCCTCAACCTGACTGGCAGTTCAATTTGGGCCAGGGAGCGCTTCGAGCCCGCCAAGCCCGATTCCGTGAAGGTGGAGGTCACGGGCATGCAGTTCGCCTGGTACTTCCGGTATGCAGGAGCAGATGGCAAGTTCGGCAAGACCGACCCGCAATTGATCGATCCCTCTGCCGGGAACGAGTCGGCTATCGGTCTCGATACGACCGATTCGTCAGCCAAGGACGACATCGTCAGCGGCACGATGTATCTGCCGGTCAACCGCCAGGTCGACCTTACGCTACGGGCGGTCGATGTGATCCACAGCTTTTTTGTGCCCTCCATGCGTTTCAAGCAGGACGCAGTACCCGGTCTCGCGATCCACATGCATTTCACTCCCACCCAGATCGGGGATTACGAAATCGCCTGTGCCGAGCTATGTGGTCTCGGGCACTACAAGATGCACGGGATGTTGAAGGTAGTAAGTCAGGCCGACTATGACAACTGGCTGAAGGCAAGGGAGGCGGAGAAACAATAATGGCGACTACCGCTACCACGCACGCACATGCTGCGCCCTCGGGCTTCATCCGCAAGTACGTGTTCAGTCTTGACCACAAGGTTATTGGCCTCCAGTACTACTTCCTGGCACTGACGGCGGTCTTCGTCGGCATGTTTCTCTCGCTGCTGATGCGCATACACCTGGTCTGGCCGAGTGCCACTCTGCCACTGTTCGGCGAGATCAAGCCCGAGACCTACCTCAGCCTGCTTACCATGCACGGCACGATCATGGTGTTCTTCGTGCTCACGACAGCTCCTCAGGGCGGTTTCGGAAACTACTTCCTCCCCATCCAGATCGGCGCACCGGACATGGCGTTCCCCGTCCTGAACATGCTTTCGTTCTGGACGACGTTCGTCGCGTTCGTGGTCATGATCGCGGCGTTCTTCGTTACAGGCGGCGCTCCCCTCCATGGGTGGACAGGGTACGCGCCTCTCAGCGCCTTACCCTCGGCCGGTCCCGGTGAACAGCTCGGCGCGGATTTATGGGTAACGAGCATTGCTCTGTTCTGCCTCGCCTCGCTGATGGGCGCCTTGAATTTCATCACCACCACCCTGGATCTTCGCGCCAAGGGCATGACCATGATGCGCATGCCGCTAACCGTCTGGGCCTGGTTCATCACAGCCATACTCGGACTGCTGGCGTTCGGCGTCCTGCTCTCGGCTGGAATCCTGCTCCTACTCGATCGAAACCTGGGAACGAGCTTCTACGTTCCACTCGTGGTTGTGAACGGCCAGGTGATGGGTCACAAGGGCGGCTCTCCGCTGCTGTGGCAGCACCTGTTCTGGTTCTTCGGACATCCGGAGGTTTACATCGCCATTTTGCCCGGTATGGGCGTGGCTTCGCAGATTCTCTCGACGTTCTCTCGCAAGCCGATATTCGGGTACCGTGCCATGGTCTACGCCATCATGGCGATCGGCATTCTCGGATTTGTTGTGTGGGGCCACCACATGTTCATGAGTGGCATGAGTCCGTATTCGGCTTTCGCATTCTCGCTCATGACCATGGCCATCGGCGTGCCTTCCGCGATCAAGACATTCAACTGGCTGGGGACTCTGCATCGCGGTCGCATCCGTTTCTATACGCCGATGCTGTTCGCCATCGGCTTCGTATCGCTGTTTGTCTCGGGCGGACTGAGCGGGCCGTTCCTGGCGCAACCAGTACTCGACATTCCGCTGCACGATACGTACTTCGTCGTAGGCCACTTCCACCTGATCATGGGTGTGGCGGCGATATTCGGCATCTTCGCGGCGACGTACTACTGGTTCCCCAAGATGTTTGGCCGCATGATGAACGAACGCCTGGGGAAGCTCCACTTCTGGGTCACATTCGCCGGCACATACGCGATCTTCATGCCCATGCACTACTTGGGCCTCGCCGGGCATCCACGGCGCTATTCGCAGCTGACTGAGGTCACTTATCTGCACAGGCTGATCCCGTTGCAGACCTTCATGACCTACGCGGCGTTCATCACTATCGGTATCCAGTTCGTGTTCTTGTTCAACCTCTTCTGGAGCATGAAGAAGGGTGAGAAGGCCAGCGACAATCCGTGGGAGGCCACCACACTGGAATGGACCACGGCGACACCGCCGCCGCATGACAATTTCGGCGGAGTCACTCCTGTCGTTCACCACGGTCCTTACGAATACAGCGTGCCGGGAGCGCCACGTGATTTCGTCATGCAGACGGATCCGGTGACGGTGGAGGCGCATTAGGAGACGCGATGGCGACAACTACCTTCGATCGCGGATTTGACGGAGGTACACCGGATTACCGGGGACGCTTGCGGCGCGCGCGTCTAGGACTGGCTGTAGCGATCACGCCGATCGTGATGCTGTTTGTGTCCTTTACCAGTGCTTATATCGTTCGCCAGGGCCTGCCAACACTCGACGAGCGCTCAGGGACCTATGTTCGCGACTGGTTCAGCGTGAAGCTCCCCGTGAAACTGCTACTCGTGAACACAATCGTGTTGATCTTGAGCAGTATCAGCCTGGAGGCCGTCAGGAGACAGCTTGCGCAACGCGTAGCATTGTTGCCGGCGGGCGGAGTTCGCGGCGTGTCCATCGGGCAAGAACGCATCCCGGCGTTGCTCGGTCTCACGGTCGCACTGGGCGCCGGTTTTCTCGCTGGACAGGTCTTAGCCTGGCGTGAACTCGCACGTGTCGGATTCTACGTCGCAACCAGCCCGAGCAGTTCGTTCGTGTATCTGCTGACGGCCACGCACGCGGTTCATCTTGCCGGAGGCTTGGTGGCGCTGCTGTGTGCGATCTTCATGTTTCTGAGGCGCCGTCCCGTTCAGTCGCGCTACATCGTGCTCGACACCGTGGCGTGGTACTGGCATTTCATGGCGCTGTTGTGGATCTATATCTTCGCGCTTCTGTGGTTTGCAAAGTAGTTCAAGGAGAGTGGCAGGATGGCTGATGCGGCTGTGCAACATGGCGCGACGACAGTTTACGAGCCCTCACTATTCGGCACGTATTCCAAGAAGATTGGAATGTGGCTGTTCCTGCTCTCGGACTCACTTACGTTCGGCGCGCTGCTGTTCGCCTACACTTATGGTCGCGTCTCCACGCCCAATTGGCCGACACCCTTTCATTCGGAGAGCATCCGTAACGCAACCCTGATGACGGCGTTCCTGCTCACCAGCTCTCTCACGATGGTGCTCGCCGTGCGAGCTGCGGTGATGGGCAACGCCAAGGCGCAGCGCCTGTTCCTGTTTGCGACCATGGCCTGTGGCATCGCCTTCGTCATCCTGCACGGGCGTGAATGGGGAAACCTTATCGCGGAAGGTTTGACCTTACCGGTTTTCCCAAGCGTTCCCGGGCACGCGGCCAACGCGGAGTTTGTAGACGTGGCGAAGACGGTACCACAATTTCCGGCGACGTTCTTCGGGCTCACCGGCATGCACATGCTGCATGTCACCATCGGCGTGATCTACCTCGGAATCATCGCCTTGCGACGCAAGTTCATTCCGATCCTGCTCGCGCTTTGGCTAATTGCCTGGCTGGCAACGCCGTCGTACAGTCCATTCCACTACGGCGCGCACGTGCTGTTGATCGCTGCCATCGTCACCGGAATCATCGTTTGGCTAAGGCCGAAGGTTTACAGTTCAGCCGATGTCGAAGTCGCCGGTCTCTACTGGCATTTCGTGGATCTGGTGTGGATGTTCATCTTTCCGCTCGTGTACCTGATGTCCACCAAGATCGTCTAGGAGTCGAAACGATGGACGAATTGCAAGCTGCAATTGAGGCTGGCGTAGCCGAGCAGCACCGCCATCACAACAGGGCCCAGTTTTTCTACGTCTGGATCGCTCTCCTGATCATGACGGGTATTGAGGTGTACCTTGCATATCAGAACATGCAGCCGGTCCGAATGCTCTCGATCCTGATGGGCCTCTCAATCCTGAAAGCCGGGTTGATCATTGCCTATTTCATGCATATGAAGTTCGAGTTATCGCGCATGCGCTGGGTCACCATGAGCTCGCTCGTTGTCTGTCTGTCGCTCATGCTCATCTTCCTGCCCGACGCATACAGGCTCTTGCATCTGGGAGTTGGTTCACGATGAAGCTGCGAATTGCTGCTGGGCTGTTGCTGATTGGCATGGCGTCACCTGCTTTCTCGCAGGGCTGTGCCATGTGCTACAGCAACGCGAGTGGCGCAACCAAAGACGGACAGCGCGCCATCAGCCGCGCCGTGCTTGTTTTGCTCGTACCGCCGGTCGGATTCATGACCTTGGGGATGGGGCTTGCCTTTCGATACGGCAGGAAGCGTGACCGCGACGCCGTCGAAGAACAATTGAATTCGGATAATCTTCGACAGCTCGGTGCCCCACGTATGCGAAGCTAACGAGGGGGCGTTTTCGCCGACACTAGCCCTCTTCGAAGGAGAGATTACAGTCATGCCCGACGCCGCCAAAGCCGTCGGTCTAGTTCCCGACGAACTCAAGTCTGAGCCAAAGTCAACGGGTATAGCCACGCCTCGCAAGAAGAAGCCTAAGGAACTAGCCGTCATCACGGAATGTTGTACAGGTTGCGCCGGATCGCCCGCCTGTGTTGAATACTGCCCGGTCGAGGACTGTATGTTCTGGGTGCCCGACGAAGATCACCCGCCGTTTGGCCGAATCCAGGTTGACCCGCTCCTTTGTATCGGTTGCAAGAAGTGCATCAGCAAAGGCCCGGACGGCTGTTTCCTCGACGGTTGCCCGTGGGACGCCATTGTCATGGTGGACACGACCGAGGTCGAAAAAGAGGTCGGCGTCATGGCAATTTGAAAAGCCCCCTGACGGCGCGTTACGCTTCATCTCTCATCGGGAGGCGGCGTGAAGGTTCTCGTAAGTGGTGCGTCGGGCCTCATTGGCAGTCATCTTGTTCCTGAACTAAGAGCGCGTGGACATGAAGTGTCAACCCTCGTCCGTCACTCTGCCAACGAGCAACACGAGATTCAATGGACTCCCGACCTTCGACTGACCGCGGAGGGGTTCGACGCAATAATCCACCTTGCCGGCGAGACCATCATGGGCCGGTGGACGAGACAGAAGAAGGCCGCCATTCTGGACAGCCGCGTAGAAGGCACGCGCAGACTCACTGCAAGCGCCATTGCGATGGGCGCGAAAGTCCTTATTGTCGCGTCCGCCGTAGGCTACTACGGCCCACACGGGGACGAGATCCTGACCGAGACTTCCCCCTCCGGCAACGACTTTCTCTCCCATGTCGCCCGCGAGTGGGAAGCCGCGACTGATCCCGCCTGCAAAGCCGGCGTAAGAGTAATCAACTTCCGCATCGGCGTCGTGCTCACTCCCAAAGGCGGGGCGCTCAAGCAGATGCTAACGCCCTTTCGACTCGGAGTCGGGGGTCGCGTAGGATCGGGCAAGCAGTGGATGAGTTGGGTTGCACTCGATGATGTGATCGGGGGAATGCTTTACGCGCTCGCAACAGAATCGCTCAATGGCCCGGTGAATCTGGTTGCGCCGAACCCCGTAACGAACGCTGACTTCACAAAGGCGCTTGGCGCCGCCCTGCATAGACCCACAATCTTCCCCGTCCCCGATGTCGCTATCAAGATGTTGTTCGGCGAAATGGGCGAGGCACTGCTCCTGTCAGGTCAACGCGTTGTGCCGCAAAAACTGGAGGAAAGTGGGTTTCACTTCGTGCATCCGGAAATAGGCGAAGCATTGAAAGAATTGCTGCGGTGAAGAAGCTCTGCGGTAACAACTAGTGCGGGGGTTCATTCTGCCGCTGGCGGATCGCCGCTTCCGTTTCGACCGCCTGTTTTCGCACATGGTCCGGAATATCGGTCGAGTCGCGCTTGTAGCGGCTGACTGCTGGCAGATCGTCCGCTGTTCCCACCAGGTACAGAGCGCGCAAAGCCTCCCACACCTGATCAGTCCCCGGATCGACAACGGCCATGCTCGTCGCGGCATCGACGGTCTGTCCCGGCCGGACTGACAGAGTACGCAAGCGCCCCGAGATTGGCGAGCGCACCTCGATCGTCCTTTCCCCGGATTGCAGCTTCACGACAACACCTCCCTGATGGATGGCAGTGCCCGGTGCGCTGGCGTCGATGATCTTGCCGGATTCCGGCGCGGTGATTTCTGTCGGTTCGAGCAGAGCTAGTATCTGCGGGCGGCCGGTACTATCCCCAAATCGCACCAGCGACAGCGCGGCATTGCCTCGCACCATCAACGACGAATCATCGAGCATCTTGAGTAATGCATCGTGAAATGCTGGCACGGACGTGTCCTGCCCCATAACCCACGCGTCTGTATTACGAACCTGTTCAACTGGATACGACGCCAGCTGCGTTACGCGCGGATACCACTGCGACACCCTTGCATCACGCCGTGACATCCGTTCGCCGATCTGCACCAAGGCGTGCTGAATGTGTCGTGGGTGTGAGTCATCTGAAAGATATTTTGTCAGTTCCCGGTCCGAGAGCGAGCGGCCGAACCACGTGCTCCACCAGAACAGGAATGGCATCAGCACAATCAGCCAGGCGGTCAAAAAGAACAGAATCCGGTTGCGCCTGGACATCCGCCGGGGCTTTGCCTGGTCCGGTACCCGCTGTGTTTCGCTCGTCGTATTCTGCGGCGTTGCCGATGACATTTGCATGTTCAATTTGTTACGTCCGCGTCGAGCACCCGGGGCTGCTTAAGGTAATGGGAAACCGCGTACTGCGCCAGTAGAGGTGTCCGGAGCCTCACTTCGGCGCCAATCCACTCGCCCGGTGCATGCGGAGTGTCCGGCGAATGATGGCAAACACCGCCACTTCCGAAACGAGGCCCGAAGCCTGCGCTTTGAATCTCCTCAAACTGACACAGGTTACGCCACGCCTCTTCACCGACAGTGCCTGACACGTCGATCTTGAGCCTCAGCGTTGCCATGTTGCTGACGTAACCGCGTCAACTCGTCGTCTTCTGCGGCTGCGGGGACTCGCTCGCCTTCTGCGACTGTGCAGCCGCACTGGTCTTCGCCGTTACCTTCTGTTCTGCGGGAGCCACAGACTTTTTACGGTCTTCCCGGGACTTAAGCACGCGGGCGCGCAATTCCAGCATCGGCATCAGCATGAGAACGCCGGAAATCGTCAGTAAAATCAGGCTCATGAACAGTCCGTCCACTGTAGCCAGAGTACCGGTGACGAAGATCCAGACGATTCCCAGCAGAGGGATCAGTCCCAGCAGAACTTGAATGACGAGCATCACGGGTGATTCGCTGCTCCCTTATTGTTGTTTGAAGCTAGTATCAACCGTTTTGCTGTCCTTGGGCGCCAAGGTAACCTTCTGGTCCTGCTCGCCCAGCTTCTCGTGCACGAACGCCAGCGTATAGTCGCCCGGAGGCAGCCCCTTGATCTCGTACTTGCCGTCTTTGTCAGTGACAGCGAAGAACGGGCTCTTCACCACGTTCACGTACATCTTCATCCATGGATGCTGGTTACACTTCACCGGCAGCATGATCTCTTCTCGGGCGAAGCTCTTGTTTATAGGGGCGGCCTGCGGAGGTTGCGATTCATTCCACTCCCGGTTGTCCTTCGGTGTCGGATGGATGTTGTGCGTGGTCGGATCGTCGTTCCTCACCTCCACCGGCTGCCCGGTCATCACCCCCAGCACATGCGGGTGATACTGACATCCCTTCTGGTCGATCGTGGCAGGATTCGTGGGAGCCTGAAAGTTGCGATTGCCGAGGCCGTCCTTCACATAGACAAACACGTTGGCCAGCTTGCCACCATCAGCAACAACGGTCTCGGCTGTGTTGTTGCCCTTGCAGGCAGGGTCCTGGCTCATATCAATCTTCGCCGGCTTTGGCGCTGTCCCGTCGAACTTCACCGTTCCAGTGACGGTCGCGACCGTATTTGGGTCGATCGGCGTGGCGGGTGCTGCCGCCGCCGTCTTCTCAGGTTCTGTGTTGGAGGACTGCTCCGTGCTTTCCTTCTTGCTGCAGCCAGCGAGAAGGAGGACGCCGAGCAAGGCAAACGTAGCGACAACTGCTAGACATTCTTTTCGTTTCATGGCATTGCCTTCCTGACATTGTTTTTGAAGAATCAAAACCTTAGTGCGAACCTCCACCGGCCGTTGTCGTGGTTGAGTTCGGTGGGCTCTTCCTGCCTGACTGCCGCCTGGTCGTCGCAGACGGATTTGAGATGCTGGCTCGGCCCCTCGCGCTACCAACTCGCCGCTGCTCCTCGGGCGTCAGCTGAAAAATGTAGTCGACGAGCAACTTCGTATGGTCCTTATCGTAACCCTGGAAAGATGGCGGTGTGGGGCCGGCAAAGACCCATTGGTCGTGCTCCTTTTTGAACAGTCCCGATGGCATCGATGTTCCCGGGCTGATCGCTTGGGGATCAACGATCCAGCGCTCCACCCAGTCAGGTTTCAGGCGTTCTTTGGCCAGCAGGAAATTCGGTGCGGTGGCCGTCTTGTCGTGCTGTGGATCTCCCGTCGCATGGCACTTCAAGCACGGGGCCGCAGTGCTCGAGAACAAACTGCGCGCCATGTCCGTTTCCTTAGCCGAGAGAGTCGGCACCTGCTCGGGAATGTAAGGGATCGGCTGCTGCGAGAGCGCCTCGAAGAAGCGCACCAGCTTGCGCAGTTCGCTGTCCGAGAATGAGAAGGTCGGCATACGTACCGCAAGATACGAACGAACCCCGTTGCGGTTGGTGTCGGTCGCATCCAGCGCCGGATTGGCCAGGAACTTTCTCAGCCACTCGGGATCCACGCGAGCGCCTTCCGTCAGCAGCTTCGGCGGCAACTGTTCCTGATTGTCCTTGTAGCGCTGCAGGCCCATCAAAACCGTCTTTTGGCCAGGTATGAATTGATGGCACCCCATGCAGTTATATTTCTTAACGACCCACCAGCCTTCCTGGATATCGCGCCGCGTATCGCCCGGCTTGTACTGGTAACTATCGGGCAGCGATGTATCCTGGCTGCCTAACAGGAAGGTTGTCAGCGCGTTGATCTGTTCCTTGTCCAGGTGGACATTGGGCATGCGGAGTTTCTCGGTCTCCGACTTGATCTTGCCCTGGTCGAAGATGTTGGGCTCCGCCAGCTTGTGTTCAAAGAAACCTTTGTGGTTGTACCAGGGGTCCTTTGCCGGGCCTTCCGGCAGCCGCTGCAGATCGTCGGGATTGGTAATCGGTTCTTTGCTCCCGCGCTGCGCCGCTTCGGTAAAGAGCGCGAAGTCGAGCCGGTCAATCGGCTTACTGCCCTCAGCAGTCAGTTCCGTACCGATGCGCCCTTCGTCTTCGAGCCCTGCAATCTCGTGGCATCCGGCACAACCGAAATGCTGGATCCACTTCTTGCCTTCAGCCTTCAGCTTCGGGTCGTCCATAAAGGAAGCGTCCGGATAGGATGACGGTTCCTGCTTTTTTTGTGTGATCAGGTAAGTGGCGATGTCCTGCGCATCCTGCTCGCTCAGACGCAGGCTCGGCATCACCGTCATGTTCTGCACCTGCAACTCATGCCCGTCGTTCGGGCATTTGCTGTGCTGCAGATCGAACACGTAAGGCAGGCCCTTCTTCGCGTAATCTTCGGGGCCGATATCTTTCTTCTCATAGGGGCAATACGGTCGCGTGCGCTGACGCGCGTTGTGGATCCAGCGCACCAGATAGTTGTAGTTCGCCTTTTCTCCAACACGCGTCAGGTTCGCGGCGAAAGTGCCGCCCTGCATCTGGTCGCCTTCTCCGATGCTATGGCAAGCCATGCACCCGCGTGTTTCGAAGAGCTCTTTTCCTCGCGCGGCGTTTCCGGGTTGCTGCGCAGGCAGGGTATCGGTCAATGCACTCTGCCACACGTAAGCCGAAATAGCCCGGATCTGCTCCTCGTTCAGGCGGAAGTTCGGCATCTTTGTGGTCGGGCGAAAGTCGGTGGGCTTCTTCAGCCATACGGGAATCCAGTTCTTGTTCAGTTTGAGTCGGACGTCCTTCAGGTTCGGGCCGACCTTCTTCATGTCTTGCATCAAGTCGTGCGACCGAAAATCGATCTGCTGAATGCGCCCGTCGATCTTGCTGTTCGCAACCTTCAGCGCAACGGCTTTTTCGTTCAGCTGGTTCGCCTCATCATTGCTTTCAGCCGCATCGGCCTGTTTCATCAGGTAGGCGGCTTGCTTCAGGTTGTCCTTCTTCTCCTGCTCCAGCAACTTCATCTGCTGGCTGATCGAGTTCAGTTCCTCAGGCTCTTTGTCGTAGCCCTCGTAGCGGTGGCAGCCCACGCACCCTCTTTGCCGGAAAAGGTCCTTCCCTTCGCTGATCGTCCAGCCGACGTCCCCGCTAACCAGCACCATATCGGCCGCGTGACAAGTCTGGCATCCCGCCTCCACGTTTTCTTTGCGGAACATTGGCCACAACCAGTGCTCGTAGTAGCCGTGGGCCTTCTCCACGCTGGTCGTCGCGCGCCCATTGCCCTGATGACACGGCGAGCAGCCAAACTTCTCTGGATTGTGGATCTTCAGCAATTCCGGCTCAGGGTGACTCACAAACGCCTGCGCGTATTCGTCAGGTTTCTTGCTTCCATGGGCACTCATCCCGGCGGCGGTGATCTTCAGAGGCTCGCGTATGCCCATGTGACACGATTCACATCGGTCCACGATATTCGCTTCCGCCACGTTGATCTGCTGGATGGCAGGATCGAGGTCGGCGGCCTTTTTACGCAGGCCGTCCACTTGGGCCGGCGTCAGGTCGACCGTGTGGTCCGAGATGTAGGCTGTCAGCTTGGCGTTAGCTTCCGTAACGGGCTTCAGGATTTCTCCCAATGCCGCGCTGGCTTTTGTTCGCGCGTCCCTTAGCGTGTTGTACGTCTGCTCCAGCTGATCGTAGTTGTATTGTTCCTTGTGACCGTCGGGGTACACGACCGTGGACTTCCGGCTCTTGTACTTCTCGAGGTCCTGCTGCATGCTCTTCTTGCTGGAAGGACTGGTCTCGGTCTCGATGTTGTACGTCAGTGCGTTCACGTACGCGCGACGGTCCGTAAACACGCTTTGTACGGCCAGGATCTTGCTGTTCAGATCGGTGAGTTGCTTTTCAATCTCGTCCCTGCGGGGACGCGCCGCCTCGTAAGCCTGTTTATACTCCTGTTCGAGTTGCTGGTACTCCGAACTGCTCTCGATCTCCTTCTGCGAGTTTGCGGAAGTGGATTTGGCATTCTTCAGGAACGCGGTATACCGCTCTTTCCACTTCTCCTGGTAAGCCTTCCACGGCCGTTGTCCAAAGGCCTCATCCCATAACGCCCAAAAGAGCGTAGCCATCAACACCGCGATGGCGATTGTGTAGTAGCCCGCGTAGGACTTGCTTACGATCGGATCGTCGTTGGGGATTGGTTTGTCCGGCACCGAATCCTCCCGTTACACGTTGAACCAGGGCGTTACCCACACGTACTTGATG
>JAEZPW010000292.1 GCA_023441255.1 Acidobacteriota bacterium | reverse complement strand
CCGCGCAGACACACGAATCCATGCCCCCGCTCACAGAACGACGGCGCGCTCACGCGGCCCTTTGTAGTCAGCCATTTTCGCTTGGAACTCGATTCTAAGATGAATTAGACACCGGAAGAGGTGCTTTGGAGCCAGAAGAACGCTGGAACGTCGTTTAGCTGCCAGCGCCTTGCGCTTCCGTGTTCTGGCTCGGTTCGGCCCCCTCGCCTTCCGCGGGTGTCTCGGCCGCGGCCTCGGCCTTGCCGTTTACCGCTGCCTTGTCGATGTACTTCCGAGAGTTCAGCAGTGGGCGCCCCAGCGACGGGTTATAGCTGGTCCATGCGTCGCTCATGCCGCCTTCCCGCTCGAACTGCGCGCGCATGCTTTCCATCTTTGAATCCAGGTCGTCGAGGTAATGCAGCATTAGCGCTTCGGGAAACATAGGAAGCTTGGGCGAACCGAATTCGTACTGGCCGTGATGGCTGATGATGAGGTGCTCGATCAGCACCTTCAGTTCGGCAGGGAAATTCGGCACCTGCGGAATCTTTGCCTGCAGCATCTCCAACTCGATGATCATGTGGCCGAGCAGCTGTCCGCGAGTCGTATAGCTGAAGGAACGCGCCCAACTCAGCTCATGTATCTTGCCGATATCGTGCAGAAACGCGCCCGTCATGAGCAGGTCGCGGTTGACGTGCGGGTAGTTGCGGCAGGTCAGGTCGCACAGCTTGAACAACGAAACCACGTGATCCAGCAAACCCCCGATGTAGGCGTGATGGAGCGTCTTCGCCGCCGGAGCCGTACGGTACGCCTGCGCAATCTCGGCGTCGCTCATAAAGGCCTCAAGCAGGCCTTTCAGGTAAGGGTCTTTGAAGCTCGCGACAAACTCGCCCAAGGTTCGCCACAACTCGTCAATATCGCGCGGGCAGGTTGGAAGATAGTCGGCGAAATCGACTTCCGAATCGCCCAGGCAGCGCAGCTTGTAGATCGTCAGCTGAAAGCGGCCATTGTACTTGTTGATCAGTCCGCGGACCTTCACGAAGTCGTCCTGGTCGAACTCGTCGATGACCTCCGCCACGTTGTCCCACATCTTGGCGTCGATCTGGCCGCTGCGGTCGCACAGCGTCAACGCAAGATAAGGCTCGCCGGTCTTCTTCGGCTTGATCTGCTTCGCCCCCACCACAAAGCTGGTGGTGACGATCTTGTTCTCGAACTGCACTGCGTCCTTGACGTAGAAGTCCTTCATGGCGGCCCCGGATGTGAGTAGGTGGACACTCAATCGTACCGCAGAAAAGGCAGTTTCTGGTTTCTAGTTTCTGGTTCTGGTTCGTCACGCGTCTCGAGTTTCGCGTTTCCCGCGCCAGTACGGGTCGCCATACGGCGGCGGCCCTGGGGATCCCCCGCTCCGACTGTGCCGCAATACAAAAAGCGCGACCCGAACGGCCGCGCTCTTATCTAGAAACCAGAAACAAGAAACCAGAAACTGTCTTTTAGAATATCCCGAGCTTCTTCTTTTTCTTCAGATCCTTCGCTTTGTCGGGCGCTGCTGACGCCGCCGTGTAGACCGGTTTGGTCTGGTTGGGGCTTGCGCCGGTATCCACGAAGCCGGGCTTGATGTCGATGTATGCGTCTTCGCGCAGCTTCGTCAGGTACTCGCGAAGTTTCGGCTGCAGCTTCTGGTAATAAATCGCGTTCTGCACCTGCTGCTCAACTTCTTTCAACGGCGGAACTCCCGCCTGCTGGTGCTCGCTCACCTCAAGAATCACCCAGCCTTGCTTCGTCCGGACCGGTTCGGTGAACTCACCGGCTTTCATCGCAAATGTCCTGTCTTCCAGTTCCTTTGACAGCGTTCCGCGCTTGAAGTACTGCAGGTCGCCGCCCTGTGGTGCCGTCGGACCATCCGAAAACTGTTTCGCCAGATCGGCGAACTTGGCGCCCTTCTTCAGCTGCTCGTAAATGTCGTTGGCCTTCTTCTCCGCGGCTGCCACTTGTTCCGGACTGGCCTGCATGGCCTCCCCATCCTTGCCGCCCTTCACTTCGGTGGAAACCAGGATTTCGCTCAGCCGCACCTGTTCAGGGTGGTCCAACTCGGCCTTGTGCTCGTTATAGAACTGCTGCTGTTCTTCCTTTGTGATCTGGATTCCGGAAGCCACTTCGTGCGAGATCACCTGTTGCCGGATGATCTCGTTCTTCATGTTCTGTTTGAAATCCTCGAACGAGACGCCCTGCGCCTGCGCCGCCTTTTCCAGCGACTCCATGTCGGGCAGGTTCATCTGCTTGCGGATCTCGTCCAACCGCTTGATCACCTCGGTGTCCGCCGTGAGGCCGAGGTCCCCGCCTTTCTGCACCAACAGTTGAGAGTCGATCAGGTCGCGGAGCACGTTCTTCTCCGCTTCTTCGATCTTCTGATCGGCATCGGCCCCGGTGTATTGCTGGTGAATCTCGTTGATGGCCTGCTCGCGGCTGCGCTGCAATTCCGTGCGCGTGATGATCTGGTTATTCACCCGCGCGACGATCTCTTCCACCACCGTATCACCGGCGAAAGCGATGCCCGCGCAGAGGCTCAGGAGAGCTGTGACGACAAAAGCTCGTTTCATGGTTAGTCCAAACTATTGACCCGCCAAAACCCCAAAAAACAGGTACTTATTGGATTCCGAGCAGGATAAAAGAATTCTACCACCTTGAGAGTGGTGCACGCCGGGCAGGTGGTTGCCCACGACAGGGTAGTTCGATTTCGACGTGCGATTTTTGATTTTCGATTGAAACCAGAAGGAGCCCACGACGCACGCCAAGGTTTTCAAATCAAAAATCAGAAATCGAAAATCACCCCCACTAGCCACCAGCCACTCGTTTTTGCGACAATCTCCGGTTCACTTCGTGCTGGAAAGGTTCCGCCATGACGAGATCTTTCGCAGTAGCCGCCCTTCTGCTTTCGTGCGCAATTATGAGTTCCAGCCAGACAACAAAGCCCGCAGCCAGCACCCAGGCGAAGAAGCCTGCCGCCGCCTCTGCTTCTGTCCGGTTTCCCAACGCCGCACAGCTGGAGCAAATGGCCGCACAGTTTGCGCCAACCCCGCTGCGCGTCGACACCAGCAAGCTTTCCGACGGCGACAAGAAGGCGCTGGCGAAACTGGTCGAGGCCGCGCGCCTGCTCGACGACATCTTCATGCAGCAGTACTGGAGCGGCGATAAGGCTTTGTATGCGAAACTCCAGCAGGACAAGACTCCTTTGGGCAAGGCCCGGCTCAATTACTTCTGGATCATGAAAGGCCCATGGGACAGCCTCAACCACCTGAAGGCGTTCATGCCCGGTGTGCCCGAGCGCAAGCCCGAGGGAGCGAACTTCTATCCGCCCGACATGACGAAAGCCGAGTTCGAGGCCTGGGTTAAGACGCTTGACCCGAAACAGAAGGAGCAGGCAGAGGGGTTCTTCACCGTCATTAGTCGCGGACCGGACAGGAAACTGAAGATTGTGGCCTTCAGCGACGAGTACAAGCCCGACCTGAACAAAGCCGCCGCTCTTCTGAAGGAAGCTGCCTCCCTCACCGACAACGCTTCGCTCAAGAAGTTTCTCACCTCCCGTGCCGACGCCTTCCTCTCCAACGACTACTATCAGAGCGACGTCGACTGGATGGACCTCGACGCGCCGCTGGACGTCACGATCGGCCCATACGAGACCTACAACGACGAACTGTTCGGCTACAAGGCGTCCTACGAGGCCTATATCAACGTTCGTGACGACGCCGAAACCGACAAGCTGGGCGTCTTCAGCAAACACCTTCAGGAACTCGAAAACAATCTGCCGGAAGACCCGAGCTACCGCAACGCCAAGCTGGGCGCGTCATCACCCATTCGCGTAGTCAATGAAGTGATCGCCTCCGGCGACGGCGCGCACGGCATCACAACGGCCGCCTATAACCTCCCCAACGACGACAAAGTCGTGCAGGAAAAAGGCTCCAAGCGCGTCATGTTGAAGAACGTGCAGGACGCGAAGTTCAAGCAGGTGCTGGTCCCCATCGCCGCACGCGTCCTCGCTCCCAACGAGCAGGGCGACCTCAGCTTCGAAATGTTTTTCACCCACATCCTGGCGCACGAGTTGATGCACGGCCTGGGTCCACACCAGATCACAGTGAACGGGCGCCAGACCAATCCGCGACTCGAAATGAAAGAGATCTACAGCGCCATCGAAGAGGCCAAGGCCGACGCAACCGGCCTGTGGGCCTTGCAATACATGATGGACCACGCCAAGGAGATGAACCTCGGCCAGGTGCTTCAGTCAGACGAGGCCGCGCAACGCCAGCTCTACACCACGTTCCTGGCCTCGAGTTTCCGTACCCTGCGCTTTGGCACCAGTGAAGCTCACGGCAAGGGCATGGCTATGCAGTTCAACTACCTCATGGACAAGGGCGCGTTCGTCGCCAACCCCGACGGCACCTTCTCGGTGGACATGACGAAGGCCAAGGACGCCGTTCGCGACCTGACCCACGACCTGCTCACCGTGGAAGCGCAGGGAGATTACGCGGCCGCCAAGAAGATGCTGGACACCCTTGGCGTGATCCGTCCCGAAGTCCAGAAGGCGCTCGACAAACTGCAGGACATCCCGACCGACATCAATCCTCAGTTCGTCACCGCCGACGAGGTGGCGCCAGTGCCTGCGAAAAAGGTTGCGGCGATGAAGAAGACAGCGAAGCGGCAATGATGGCGCTGTTGTGGCGCCGAAGCGGCAGTAATGACCGTGTTGCGAACGGTTCCGCGACAGCTTGATGTTTGTCATTCCGAGGAGCGCAGCGACGAGGAACCCCTACTCGCGGCAATGCTGTTCAGGCGATAGCGATCCTCGCTAGCCGATTTTCCCTGCGCGGAGTCTAATGGAGTAGTGCAATATTGACCTTGCAGGTCGGCGGCAGATGACTACCGGCGGCGGATCGGTCAACTCGCGAATACATACTCCCATTGCGGCGCTTGTGTGTTTGCTCGTTTCCTGCACGCTGACCGCGCAGCAGCAGCCGCCCCCGGTGCGGCCCGGCGAATCGCATCCGTCCACCACACAGACGCTTCCCAGCGCTCCTGCCCCTGCGCCGCCACAGGCTGTAAACGCACCAAAGGACTCGAAGAGCACAGCTCAGTCACCGACTGCCGAACAGAACAGCCCCACGCCCAAGGCGCAGGCCCCCGCAGAACCTTCCAAGTCAGAACCCGCTGAAGACACCGAGGAACCGGACGTCGATCAACCGACGGGTGGCGCGCAGGTCATGGCCCCCGTGCCGCCTCCCGAAAGTTCGGTGCAACAGACGGCGAAAGGCTGGGCGGGCAATATCTACAACCAGATCGTCAGCGCCGGCATTGATCCTGCCCACGTCTATCACATACGCGACGCCTATATCGACCGCGAAGATATTCACCTCACCCTCGATGAAGGCGTGATCGGGTTCACGCGCGCCATCGACGGCCGCATCACCGGCGCGTTCTTTGAAGGCGATGGCGAGGTGCTGCTGATCCCTCCCGACCGCGTCGAGCGTTGGAGTATGGGCCAGTTCATCGGCGCGGCCATTCTCGAGGAGCGTTTCACCGCCGCCTTCCTCCGGTTCAACGACGATGTCTTCGAAGAGCTTCAGCAATATCTGCGACCTGCGGAAGATGCCCCCGCGTTCGTCGCGCGATGGGACAGTGCCGCTCGCAGCCTTGCCCACTTGCTCGCGCCACGGCTGCTCACCACGTTCGTAGATTCTGCGCGACCCAAGGCTGACGGCGGCATCGAGTTCATGCGCGATCCCAAGGACCGCATGTTCCTGCTTCGCGTTGTTGGAAAACGGCTCGGCGTCTTCGACGTGTATTACGACTCCAATGCTCCCGAGCAGATCAACGTAGGCGCCCTGGCCCTGCGAGCTGGAATCTGGTACTACGACATCTGGAGTTCCTTCCCCGCACGTTCGGTCCGCAGGGAAGCGGCCGAAATGAAAGGCCGGCGCACGCGCAGCGCCACCCTCGCAACCCAGACAGGCGCCGAAGCCTTCCCGCCGGACCCGGTCCGCGTCACGCAATACAAGCTGGCCTCCGATGTGCGTCCACCCAACCGGCTCGAAGTCGACGCCACCATGGACGTGAACGTCAGCGAGGGTGGGCACCGCCTGCTCATGTTTGAACTTTCACGCTATCTCAAGGTCACGCAGGTCGAGGCCGACGACAAGCCGGTAGAGTTCATCCAGAATCAGGCGCTTCAGGGCTCGGCGTTGGCGCGGCAAGGCAACGATATGGTTGCCATAGTGTTGCCGCAGGCGCTTGAGGCCGGCGGCCACGTCCGCGTGCGGCTCAAATACGCAGGAGAAGTACTCGCCGACGCTGGCGGCGGTCTCCTGTACGTCGGCGCGAGGGGCTCCTGGTATCCGAACCGCGGCCCGGCGATGTCCAACTTCGATCTGACCTTCCGCTATCCGGCGGACTGGACTTTGCTCGCCACTGGCAAACGCACCGGCGACATCGAAAAGGTGGCGCACCATTCCTCCTCAGGCGAGGGTGCGCAAGCCAGCGCACCTGGCCCACAAAATATGCTGAGCTCGCATTGGGTGAGTGAGCGTCCCATCCCGTTTGCGGGCTTCAACCTGGGGCAATACGTCAAGGCCACCGCAAAAACCGGTGACGTGGTCGTCGAGAGCTATGCCGCGCACCAGATGGAGAACGCGTTCAGGCGCCGCCAGACCGTGCTGGTTCTGCCCAGCATCCGTCCCGAGGTGCAAGGGCGCGAAGCCGTCGTCATATCGGACGCACCCTCGCCTTCCGCCAACGCCCAGATGGTCGCCGATCAGGGAGCTCGATCCATCGATTTCCTGTCGAAACGGCTCGGTCCGTATCCCTACAGTTCTCTCGCCATGACGCAGATGCCGGGCTCCATCAGCCAGGGCTGGCCCGGGTTGATCTTCCTTTCCAGCTACGTGTATCTCTCGGCCGAGGAGCGCGCCGCCTTGCGGCTTCCACCGGCCGCGAGCCTCACCGTCGGCCGCGTCATGACTCCGCACGAAATTGGCCACGAATGGTGGGGCGACCTGCTGGTCTGGAAGAGCTACCGCGAGCAATGGCTGGTCGAAGCGCTTTCGAACTATTGCGCCATGACCATGCTGGAAAGTGAGGACCAGGGCGAGTTCCGCACCATGATGGATTTTTACCGCGACCAGTTGCTCGCCAGGAACCGCGACGGCAAGCAAGTGGCGGAGGCCGGACCAGTCACCTTGGGTGTTCGTTTGATCTCGGCTAATTTCCCCGACGCCTACGACAAGATCAGCTACGGACGCGGCACGTGGCTCTTCCATATGCTGCGGGAAATGTTGCTGAATCCTGGGCCGGTGAAGGCGGCGCAGGGCGGGACGGGGCACAGCCCCGTCGCCACACAAGCCGTGACTCGCGGCGGTCCCGACGAACCGTTCTTCCGCGTGCTGCGCAAAGTACGCGAGAAGTTCGAGGGCAAGGAGATCACCACGCGCGACCTGCAACTCGCCTTCGAAGAAGAACTGCCGCCGCAGCTGTGGTACGAAGGCCGAAAGTCGCTCGACTGGTTCTTCGATACCTGGGTCAACGGCATGTCGGTGCCGAACTTCGAGTTGAGCGACCTCCATTTCAGCAGCAAGACAGGCACGCTGTCTGCTTCCGGCAAAATCACTCAGAAGGACTCCGCACAGGGCCTTGTGACCAATCTGCCGCTCTACGCCGTCACCCCGACCGCTACCACTTTGATCGGGCGCGTTTGGGTCGAAGGGCCGGAGACAACATTCCGCTTCGCCATTCCCGAGGGCACCAAGAAGATATCGCTGGACCCATACCAGACGGTGCTGAGGAGAAGTACCGAGTAGCGATTGCCAAGTTGTTAGTACCTAGTACCTAGTACCCAGTTGAAACGCTGCAAGCGACCTCTTCGGTTGGTCCGGATTAGCTAGGTACTAGGTACTGGGTACTATCCTCAGCCATCTCGTGCCCTGCCCTCACATTCCAACCTGATAGGCCAGCCAAAATATCGTCATGCGAGGTAGTCATGGGTCTCTATATCTGGATCGCGCTGGGTTTCATCGTTGGTGTGATAGCTCGCGTGCTCACGCCGAAGCGGCTGAATCCGAGCTGGATCGCCCACATTGCGGTCGGAATCGCGGGCGCGGTGGCGGGCGGCTGGATCGGCACTCGAATCTGGCACTGGGGTGCCGGAATCAACAACATGGGCGTGCCCGCGATGGTTGCGGCAATCGTTGGAGCGGTCGTCCTGCTCGGCATCTACCTGGCCTTCGGACGTCGCAAGACCATGGACGAGGTGAGAGCCAAGGAGCGCTACGACGACGAAAGGCGAATCGCATAGTGCTCGACGTTTTTCGGCGCAATGTGTCAGGAGTGTCCCCGGTTTAATCTGTCAGGAATGTGCCCGGTTTAATCTGTCAGGAATGTGCCCGGTCTGTACCCTTTGGTTACTTCCTCCCCCTCCCCCGGGTAAATCAGCAAGATCTTACGTTCAAAGGACTTAAATCTGCGAATCAGATCTGGCCAAATCCTATCTCCGGGTTGAATCAGCAAAACGGTGGGGTTTGTGAATTCGTCACGGGTGTCGGCGCCGGTGCGCTTTGGTTCTCAAAGAAATTAGCTCAAGGCCGCGGAATGACTGTAGCAGCGAATCGCCGCTGGCGAACATGGTGGCTCGGAAATTTACGAAATCAGAACAACCTCTACCGCGAGACACTTTAGTCCGGAGGCATGATTCTAAGTACCAGTTCTCCGCTGCGCGATATTGCGATTTCCTGTTCGCGCATAGGAATGTCTGCTCCTGCGGCGAGCAACCCGACGGCGGCGGCGTTCGATTTCAGCCCGAAGAAAGTCGAGACGAGGTAGCGGCCGGGTGCGAATTTCAGAGGCAGCCTGCACACACCATCCGCATCAATGACACTGCTGGCTTCGAAGTAATACAGCGGATCTCCGTTCTTGCTCTTGAAGATGAGCGCAGCGGGCTTGGAATGGAAGTTGCCCTTGGCGGGAATCACCCGGAAAGTAACGGTATGCCTGCCCTCTTCCTGCAACGCGATGCGCAGTCCCGAAACCTTCGACTTAGCTGCTACCTCCACGGGCAGCGCCTTGGAACGATCAGTACCGGCCGGATAGTATCCCAACAGACGGAACTCCCCGGTAGGTGAGTACTTTTCGGCGCCCAACCAGTACCTGCCATCTGCTACATCCCTGATGCAGAAGCTTCCGTTGGCGTCGGCGTTGCCGCGCTGGTACTTCGGCGGGAAGCCGTCGTCGTCCACAGACCAGAGGGTCACGACGGCGTCAGGCAAGGGCTTGTCGTCGGTGCTGACCACTTGCCCGCACACAGAACCGAACTGTGCGTGTATGAAGTCGTCATAAGCCTTGGGCTCGAGAAGGTCTTCTTCTCGAGGAGGGACACCGCGGAAAAGCCGGAGCGCAGGGCCTGAGCGTTCTACCGGGACCGTGAGCATGCCCGCGTCAGTCACGTAGTGGGTGGTCCCCGGAATGGCTTTGGCGGAGACGAGATAATCATCCAGCGAACTGATGTAGAGTCCACACGGAATTTCCGGGTCGTTCGCAAGCACAACGAACCTGCTTTTGGATTTCCCACGATACACTCTGGCAACGCTGAACTGTATCTCCATGTAGTGGCCTTGTGTTCGACTGGACAAATTTCCCGAGCGGTCGAGTGTCCCCTCCTTCAGCTCCGCTGGTCCCATTCTGCCCTCAAAGACGATGTCGCTCTGTTCTGCCGCTTGCGCGGCCAGCTCGCGCATGCTCTCCTTCCTCCCGGAAAGAGGCGACCAGGATGGGGTGCAACCGCCTGTAGAACTTGCAGAAGGGGTTGGCAGCGTGGCCTCTTGCATCAAGATCTGCGACTGAGGGCGCGAGTCCTGCGCGCCACAGATGAGTGGGTAACATGCAACACAAACGGCTAGCACGAGACGAGAAGTTGCTAACTTCAACGTTGCGTTGTTCACGGCCAGCACTCTACGCAACAGTTGCGTTCACTTCCATAACCGTGCGTTGATGGAATGGGGTGCGCTGGTCCACCTGTCCCGTTTCGGGATTACTGGAAAGAAGCCGGGTGCCCCGTTCAAGCCTTGTTTTGGCTTGAGCGGGGCAGTTCGCGATTGTGAGCCTAACGCCCGCACGTTCTCGAGCGTTTGCCGTCCATTGCGACTCGATCTCGACGATCCCCTCCACTCCGGTACTGCTCAGCCCGAAGTGTGACCTGGAATGCCGGCGATTACCGTCGCGGACTGGCCAGATCTCTTGGGCGGCAGCAACACGATCAGCAGGACGCCGACGACGACGAGAACGAGCGAGCCAACGAGAAATCCGACGCGTTGACTTGGAATTCTGAATCCCAATGCCGACATGACAACAGCATGCGCAAAGCTGGACCATGCGCTGTACAAGATCAAACTGCGATTCGCGAGCGGGTCGCGTACGGCCAGCAGCAGGAAGACCCCGAGCGTGGCATAAAGGGCCATCTGCATGGTGTCTCCCGTATCCGACTGCTCCGGATGCAAGACACCACCAACCACAGGCAAAACAGCAGCCACGAACAGCAATCCCACAAGTACCAGCACAATTTTTAGTAGGCGCGCGCGAACCATGGTCGGCTCCTCTGCAGCATACATTCTAGACACGACTGGCCGCCATTCGAGCGGCGGGAGAGAGGGGCTCCCACTACTCTGGATAGATGGATAGAAGCGGATTCCGTGACAGCTAGCGCGGTTGTTCTAAGATCGCGAGACTTGAAACCCTGCGGCAACCCTCCGCCTTCCGAGCGCGGTTGCGCATGAGGCGGCGCAGTGCCTGGGTGGTTCCCGCGGCCATGGCGAACGCAACCACCACGATGACCGGGATGAACCATCGGCCGAGCAGTTCGTGCTCGCTTTCCGTGGTGGTCGGGATGCCGATGCCGACCATGTGCGGACCTATCCACATTCCCACGCGATCGGGCATGAACGGTTTGAGCAGCACGGCCACGGTCAGCGCCATCGCGCCGCCGTAGCCGAACACCGCAAGCAGGAAGACAATGACGCCTTTCGTCCCGACTTGGGCCCAGCGCCAGCTTGTGTGCAAGAGTCTCCAGGGAGAGAAACTGGCCCCGGCGCTGGCCAGCATGCACTCGGTGCGATAGCGACCGGCCAGTTCTGCCGGGGTGCCGAGTGACCTGAGCACCCGGGTGACGGCGTCGTCGCGGTCAGTGGCGCGTTCCACCGAATCGACAATGTGCGCTCGTATCTCGCGCAGAATGTCGTCCTTTTCGCGTTCGTCGATGCCGTCAAGGGCCGTGTTCAGCCCGTCCAGGTAAGTCTCGATACGATTGTTCGTCTGTGCGTCTGAGTCGGTCATCGTACATCTCCGTTCACGATGGGCTGAAGCAGCGTCGTCAGATTGGAAGCGAACTCGTTCCAGGCTCCGGCCATCTGGCGTATGCGGCGTCTTCCGGCAACAGTGAGCCAGTAGTACTTGCGCGGATGTCCCGCGTCGGCTTCCACCCATTCGGACTGCAAGAGCCCCTCGGCTTTCAGCCGCGAAAGGATTGGATAGAGTGTGCCCTCGGCCACGTCCAATCGTGAGTTCGCCGAAAGGACGCGCAGTAGCTCCAGGCCGTAAAGCCGTGAGTGCCAAAGACTGGCCAGGATCGCCATCTCCAGGCACCCTTTGCGCAGCTGCGCTTCCCAGTGCTGTGCGCGTTCGCCATTGCTGTTGCTGGCCATATACCTTGCTACGCTAGGTATGTTGCGCTGCAACGTTCGGGTTGTCAAGGGCTGATCGCAGCGACTAACCAGAGTACGCCGTCGCAAATTGTGTCTTTTCAAGCTTTTAAACACGCCTGTCGCCTCCCTGCCACAAAACGTGCCAATCGCGCCTTCGTTCGTCCCTGCCATATAATTCGAGTTGCTTACCCTTCGGCCCCCTGTCCGTCCAAGTCGTTGTAGAGATTGAGGTCGCTGGTTCGGCAACGAGCTGGCGGACAGGAAGCAGACCATGTCGGCTAGTGCAATCAGCGTCGGCGTGGTTCCCGTCGATCGGAGAGGACGCGTGGACGCAGAAGGTGCTGCGCGAGACCCACATCTGCCAGAGACGGGCAGATATGCGGCACCGATAAGTGCCACAACCGACGGCATCACGGGGCAGGGCGGCCGAGCACAAGACCAGACCATACGGGGGCGCATGGCCGGGCAAATATCAAGCCGCGTGGACGACACGGTCCTGATCCGTGAAGCGCAGAACGGGAACCGTGCCGCCTTCGAAGAACTCGTCAGGCAGTATGACAAGGCGGTGCTCCGCCTCGCGCTGCACATGACCGGGTCCGAGCAGGACGCGCAGGACATCTACCAGGACGCGTTCCTGAAGGCGTACCGCAACCTGGGCAGCTTCCGGTTCGAGTGCTCGTTCTACACCTGGGTCTATCGCATCGTGAGCAATCTGTGTCTCGACCACCTGCGCAAGAAACAGGTGCGCAAGGAAGACTCGCCGGTCGTACATGACGAAGACGGTGGCGAACACAGCCTGCTCGACAACGTTGCTGACGCCCGTCCGGGAGCCGACCCCGAGCGCGACCTGATGCGGCGCGAACTGGGCGCGTACATAGCGAAGTCGCTAAGCAAACTGACGCCGCGCGAACGCCTGGTATTCGAGTTGAAGCATTATCACGGGCTCAAGCTGAAGACCGTGGGCGAGATCCTTAATACGACGGAAGAGACCGCCAAGAACACGCTCTTCCGCGCCACGCAAAAATTGCGGGCGGAACTGGCGGGAATGCGGTAAGGCGAGTTTCTAGTTTCTTGTTTCTGGTTTCTAGTTGTTGCCTCAAGATGCGCGGCAGGGTGCCGCAAGCAGGCAGCAAGCAAACCAGAAACTAGAAACCAGAAACCAGAAACTGGTGTCATCATGAACTGTGATTGGGTCAAATCGAATGTCACGCTTTACGTCTACGACGAACTGAAGGACGACGAGCGTTACGAACTGGAACAGCACCTGGAGCGCTGCTCTGGCTGTGCGGGCGAAGTGAAGTCGGCGCAGGCGTTCAAGGCCGCCATGTCGGCTCTGCCGCAACTCGAGCCCACGCCGAACCTTCTTGCCTCCTGCCGCATGCAGTTGCAGGAACGCCTCGAAGAGACCACTCAGGCGCACGGCTGGAGGCGGTTCGTATTCGACCCGATGGCGTGGCTGCATCGCGCCCGGTTCTCACCGGCGCTGGCTGCCGTGCTGCTGATGGTCGGCTTTGCCGGCGGCGCCGGCACGGCCTACAAGATCGTTTCATCCAACCGTCCTGCCGCTAACGGCACGGTTGCGCAGGTCCCAGAGCAGCAGGCTGGCCCGGTCGAGGCCAGCATTGTCGGCATCCGCGACATCACCCAGCAGCCCGGTTCAAATAGCGTCCAGATCAAGTACGACACTCTGATGCCCGCGCAGGCCCAGGGCAACCTCGACGATCCGCAGATCCAACGCCTGCTCCTTTATGCTGCGCGCAGCCAGAACAACAGTGGCGTGCGCATGGACTCCGTGGACCTGCTCACGAAGAAGCCGGATGACGAGAACGTCCGCGAAGCCCTGATGTACGCGCTGCGTTATGACACCAATCCGGGCGTGCGACTGAAGGCGCTTGAGGGCCTCGCGCCCTTCGTTGAGAACGACGTACGCGTACGCAATGCCGTTCTCGAAGCGCTCATGAACGACGGCAACCCGGGCGTTCGAACCCAGGCGATTCAGATATTGAAGCCGGTGCGCACCGACACCAGCGTCAGGCAGGTTTTGCAGCACCTGGCGGCGCAGGACCAGAACCAGAGCATACGGACTCTGTCCCGTTCAGCGCTGGCCTCGGTTCCGCGTGTGGATTGATGAAATGCAGTACCTGGTAGCCAGTACCTAGTAGCTAGTTGAGGTGGTGCTGGCATTCAGGATGGACGACTAGGTACTAGGTACTGGGTACTGAAGTTTTGGGGCAGAAAAGAGGCGATTTACGTGAACGGAATGACAACAATGAAGCGCTCGTTTCATGGGCTGGCTGCGGTGACGGTAGCCTTTGCCTTGAGCGAAACAGCACTCGCGCAGCAACCGCGGGTCTATCGCGACGGCAGAACATGGGTCGAGGAGACGACGGGGAGCCTGCCCGCTTCCAGGAATCTCTCCATCGACCTTGACCAGGCCGGCAGCGTCGTTGTGAAAGGCGGCTCAGATCAAGGCATTCAGTACACGGTCCGGAAACGGTCTGCCACCGCCAACGAAGCCGACGCACGGCGTCAGTTCGAGGCCTATAAGCTGTCCGCGACGCGGACTGCCGACACGGCCATGCTGCGCGGCGAATCGGAGGCTCGTCGTTCGCGCATGAACGTCGAACTCGTTGTGGAGGTGCCGCGATCGATCGAACTGGTAAAGGCGCAGACCGACGCGGGCAATGAGACGGTTACGGGCATTTCTGGCCGCGTACAGCTTGAAACCGGCGGCGGCAACATAACCCTGGACGACATCGGCGGCCCCATCATCGCGGAAAGTGGCGGCGGTAACGTCAGCATCGGAAACGTCGGCTCTGACCTGAAGGTTGAGACCGGCGGCGGCAACATCAGCATCGGATCCGCGAAGGGCCATATCGTCACCACGAGTGGCGGCGGCAATATCAGCATCGGCTCCGGCGGTCAGATCGCCGTGGAGACTGGTGGCGGCGCCATCGAGGTCAAGCACTGCAACGGCCAGCTCAGGGCTGAGACCGGCGGCGGCACGATTCGGCTGGCTTCCGCAGCTGGACCGGTAGTTGCCTCCACCGGCGGCGGCAGCGTTGAGCTTTACAACCTGACCCAGGGCGCCAGGGTCGAGACCGGCGGTGGCGGCATCACAGCGGAGTTCGTTGGCGGCCAGAATTTCAACGGCGCCAATCTGGAAACTCCGGCCGGAGACGTGGTCGTCTATCTCAGCGGTGATCTCAAGGCCACCATCAAGGCATCCGTAGACGTGGCGAGCGGACACGGAATTCGCTCAGAGTTCTCCGAGATCAACGTGAGCAGCGAAGGCGGCCAGTGGGGACCGAAGTCGTATTACGCCGATGGCAGCTTGAACGGGGGCGGACCCGTATTGCGCGTGCACACCACGACCGGTGACATCGTGATCAAGCGGGCGAAAAAATAAAGACAGTACCTAGTACCCAGTAACTAGTTTCCCGGAACGTGATCGGCTTTGTGTACTGCGGCATCGATGATTTCGTGGCCAGCTAGAAACTAGAAACTAGAAACTAGAAACTAGAAACTAGGAACTAGGAACTAGGAACTAGGTACTAGGTACTGAGTACTTGTTTTTCGGGGCCCTCGTCGGAGTCGCGCCCGATAGAGGAAATATGCGGTAGAGGAATGATCCTATGGCGAACCTGACCCTGAGATTGTTCGGAGTTGTGTTGTTGGCCGCTGCCAGCTGGGCGCAGACTGCACCCGCTGCGCCGCAGCCACCTGCGCCCGCTCCGGAGCCTCAGCAGAACCAAACATCAACCGACCAGGATGAGGCGCAGGCCGAGGTCGATGCGCAAAAGGCCCAAGCCGACGCCCAGAAGGAAGCACGCAAGGCCGCTGCCCAGGCACGCAAGGACGCGGCGAAAGCCCGTGCCGACGCCCGGAAAGAAGTAGAGAAACACCGCGTCATGGTGTTCCGGGAAGGCGGAAGCGGGTCCTATCTTGGCGTTGTCGATCCTCGCGACGTCACCTCCGACCGCGTTGCCGCCCTCAAATTGAAAGATGAGCGCGGCGTCGAAGCAAACGGCATTGACCGCGATTCGCCGGCAGGCAAAGCCGGACTCAAGGAGCACGACGTCATCCAGAGCTTCAACGGTCAGTCCATCGAAGGTGTCGAGCAACTTCGGCGCATGCTGCGTGAAACACCCGCGGGACGCACCGTCACTCTCGGCATCGTTCGCAACGGCCAGCCCATGAACGTCTCCGTCACCCTGGTCAAACGCCCTGAGGCATTCGCCATGGGCGACTTCAACAGTTTCGCGATGCCCAAGATTCCGCCCATGCCTCCCATTGATATCGACGTGCCGCAGATCTCGGTTCTGCAGTACTCGACGCGCAATGGCGTCATGGTCGAGGACCTCACGAAGCAGTTGGGCGACTTCTTCGGCGTGAAGGACGGGCAGGGTGTACTCGTTCGTTCGGTGCAGAGGGGCAGCGCGGCTGAGGCCGCCGGACTTCGCGCGGGCGACGTGATCGTCAAGGCCGGAAACGAGAAGATAACCTGCAGCTCCGACTGGCGCCGCGTCCTTCGTGACAACAAAGGCGGCACCCTCAACGTGGGCGTCGTTCGCGACAAGCGCGAACAGAGCGTGACCATGAAACTGCCCGAAAAGCAGACCTCCGACAACAGCTTCCACTTCGAAATGGAGAACCTTCAGAAGGAGCTCAACGAGGTTCAGCCTTATATCCAAGAGGAGTTTGTGCGGGAGATGGCAGCGCACCGCGGCGAATTCGAACGCCTCAAGCTGCGCATGCTGAAATTGCAGAAAGACCTGCAGCAGGACTGGCAGACACAGTAGTTAAGCGGGGGCGGGGCACACGTCCCGTCCCCCACGAAAGCCCCATAACCGCCACGCCACTTGCAAGCCATACTTCGGTGCTGCTCTGACATCACGAGCGCGCTGGCATTTTCTGAATTATCCTGCTGGTGTTTTCGGTCTATGTGCTGGCCGCACTGTCGGTGGGAGTGGTTATTACGTTCTCGCCGGAATTCGAAGCGGCAACCAGAACGGTATTGCTGGCGTGTGGGCGTTCGGGAACGAGCAGAACCGTAAGTTCGCCTCTGCTGGGAGTCCCTGACTCTCCTGCGTTCACTCGTCCGCTGTTGGCCGTCTTGGACACGAGCAGGTCGAGTCGGTCAAAACAAGATTCCGTCACACACAGAAGCCAAACCCAAAGTCGTGCCCGCATATGTGTCGTAGACACTACCATAGTG
>JAEZPW010000214.1 GCA_023441255.1 Acidobacteriota bacterium | reverse complement strand
GTCAGGAGGCATCCCGCGCATCATAAACGTGCTTTGTGAGAACTCGCTGATCTCGAGCTTCGCTGTCCGCTCGGCGCACGTGACCTCTGAGGTCGTTCACGAGACGGCCAGGGACTTTTCCATCGTGGAGGGAGGCCTGCCGTCGCCTCCGAGCAGCAGTGAGCTGGACGCGGTCGACCACTCCGCCCGCAGAGCACTGGAGTATTTGTTGGGCCGTGTGCCGGAAGACTCGACCTCCCAATCCACGCGGCGACCCGACTATACGGGGCTGGGACCTGAACCAAAGGGATATAAATGAGCCGAATCTTCGAAGCGCTGCAGCGGACAGAAAAGGTCGGGCCCAGTCACCTTCTTTCAGTGCGGGATCGCGCCGCGAGTATCTCGGACGATCGCCCGGCGGAAGAGTCCGATGAGATTACGGCCGCAGTAGAAACCGCGTCAGGCGAGGACATCGAGCGTGCAGCGGGCGAGACGATACAATTGTTGCCCCGGTCGGAAAGTCGCCTGGTCTCCATCACAGACCCGGCTGGCCTTGGCGCTGAGCAGTTCAGACTTTTAGGCGTAAGGCTCTCGAACCTTCAGCGCGAACACAAATTCAAGCGGGTGCTGATAACGAGCAGTGTCAGCGAGGATGGCAAGACCATGGTGGCCGCCAACCTGGCACTCACCCTGAGCAGGAACCAGAACAAGCGCGTTCTGCTGATTGAGGGTGATCTGCGGAGGCCGAAACTCGGCGCTTGCCTGGGCTTGCCCGCCCTGCCCGGTCTGACGGAGATGGTGAAAAGTACCGAGCCATCCATCAGGTTCGTGCACCCCATCGAGGGTTCAAGCCTATGGTATCTGCCTGCGGGTACAGCCACTGACGAGCCCGGGGCGGCGCTGCATTCTCCAAGACTCTCGGACTTGCTGGATAGTTTGAGCCCGAAGGTGGACTACGTGATTGTCGACTCGGCGCCGATTCTTCCCCTTGCCGATGCGAACCTGTGGCTGCGTTTGACAGACGGAATGCTCCTTGTCATCCGACAGATGAGTACGCCGAAAACGGCGCTGGCCCAGGCACTCACGCTTCTGGACAAACCGACACTTATCGGCATTGTGTTCAACGGCGCCAAAGAAGTCATGCCCGCGTACGGTCACTACTACAAGTCGTACTCCGCGCAGAAGCGATAAACAGACAAAAATGATCCGACTGTTTCATCTGTACATTCCGCGGAAACTGCTTCTTCTCGCATTTTCCGAGCTGCTTATCATCGGAATAGGGTTCTTTGCGGCTGTCATGCTTGGAGGGCCGGATCATTCCCAGGTGCCGTCGTCTTATGCTCTGGGCATTGCCAAGGTTCTGGTCGTGGTCGGAGTGTTTTCCCTGTGCATGTACTACTTCGACTACTACGACACACTGGTGATCAGCAGCCGCCGCGAGATTCTGGTAAGACTTCCGCAGGTCCTGGGATGGGGAACGCTGCTGCTCACTGCCATTTACCAGGTCTTTCCAAGACTGCAGCTGGGAATATTCAACTTCCTTCTCGGGTTGATGATTGTTTTCTTGCTCCTCCTGCTTTGCCGCGAGGCATATCAGTGGCTCGTCGGCAGCCACGTTTTCAGTCAGCGGGCAGTCATCTTCGGCGACGGAACGCTTGCGGTCGCCTTGATTTCTGAAATTGCGTTACGTCCCGAACTCGGCCTGCAGGTCGTGGGTTACCTCAGTCCGGGCGAATCACCTGCCATGGCACAACTCAAATGGCTTGGGCCGTTGAGCGATGTGTCCAAGATCGTGGGTGAACACCGCCCCGACATGATCGTGGTCGCTCTAAAGGACCGCCGGGGCCAAATGCCTCTCTTTGAACTGCTGGCTCTGAAGACGAAGGGAATGCGAATCGAAGACGGTGTCGAAGTCTACGAACGCATCACGGGAAAAATCCCCGTCGAGACCCTTACACCAGGCTGGCTGCTGTTCGGAAGGGGGTTCCGGGCCTCAAGTAGCTATCGAAGCGTGAAGCACGTTGTGTCGGTCGTTTTCAGTGCCGTGGCACTGTTGATTGTGTCGCCCATAATGCTAGCTGCGGCCACCCTAATCAAGCTGACGTCCCCGGGTCCGGTCTTTTTCCGCCAGGAACGCGTAGGAGAAGATGGAAAGGTCTTCACCATTCTGAAGTTCCGTTCGATGAGAGAGGATGCAGAGCAGCAGAGCGGGCCTCAATGGGCTACCGCCGCCGACAGCCGCGTCACTCCCATTGGCCGAATTATCAGGCGATGGCGGATTGACGAACTGCCTCAGTTCTTCAACGTCATAAAAGGGGACATGGACCTCATCGGCCCCCGCCCTGAGCGTCCATTCTTCGTCGATCAACTCAGAAAAGAGATTCCGTTCTACGACCAGCGCCACGTGATCAAACCGGGAATCACCGGCTGGGCACAGCTGAAGTGGGGATACGCTGACAACACGACTGGATCCCTCGAGAAACTCCAGTACGACCTTCATTACATCAAGAACATTTCCCTCGGGTTCGACCTCGTCATCACTTTGCTGACGATCAAGACTGTGCTGTTCGGACAGGAACGGATTCTGCACAAAGACAGCCAGGTCATCGCCGCGCCCGACACCGAGTCTACGTCCGCCACAGCTTAGAAGTCCGGCCAGCAACAACCGTGAAATCTGGACACCGTTCAATCCGCCTGGTGCTTGGAACAGCGCTGCTGTGTTGTGCTGTAGCCTGCTACTCGTGGGGCGTCATGCACCACGCTGCGAGCCGCACCTCTGTTCACGCCATGGAACGTCTAGCTCATTCCTCTTGGTATTGGAGTGAGCCGGCGACCCTGATCATTGTTGCTGGCTTCCTCATTTTGCTCGGATCACTCGCCCGCCGGAATCTCTAGTTGACTGTCTCCGTCCAAGGCGATCGTGCTGACGTGGACGTGGTCTACCATTCGTCCCGGCGTCTGCGAGTCTTGGTCCTCGATGAGGAGTTTCCATTTCCTCTGACCAGTGGCAAACGTATTCGCACATGGGCCCTGTTGTCCCGAGCCGCTCGAGACAACGATGTTGTCGTGCTCTGCCACGGACCTGTGAATAACGAGGCTAAGATTGCCGCGCAGGTAAACGGTATACGCATCGTCGAAGCCGATCCATTGCCCATCGACTGTGGCTGGAGGTTGTGGGCAAGGCTCGCCGTCAACACGTTTTCCCGTTTCCCATACTCGGTATCAAAGCACTACTCGGCAGCATTTCGACGCGAGCTGAATACGTTGCTGTGCAGTGAGAGCTTTGACATCGTTCACTGCGAGTGGACGCCGTACGCACGATACCTGAACAGCAAGTTGGACCTGCCGGCCATAGTCACGACCCACAACGTCGAAACACAGATATTGCAGCGGCGAGCGCAACTCAGTGATCGACTTGTTGAAAAAGCGTTCTTCACCCTGCAGGCACTCAAGATGCGCAGATTCGAGAAGTGTGTGCTGCAGCGGGTTAGATCAGTGACCGCTGTGTCGGCTGAAGACGCCGCGCAGTTTCACGAGTGGGGCGTGCGGAACGTACGTCTGGTGGAAAACGGCGCGGATCTGAGTGAGTTCGTTCCGTCTAGTGATAGTGGCGACAACGGCACGATACTCTTCCTCGCATCTCTGGACTGGTACCCGAACCAGGACGCGCTCCTCCACCTGCTCGACAACATCATGCCCTCAGTTCAGCAGAGGATTCCCACAGTCAGGCTGCAGGTTGTAGGGCGCAGAGCGCCGGAATGGCTGCGACTCCGTGTTTCTCAGCTGCGGTGGGCAGAGTTCATTGGCGACGTTGAGAGTGTTCAATCCTGGCTCGCTCATGCGGCCGTTGTCGTGGTTCCGCTCAGGATCGGCGGCGGCAGCAGGATAAAAATCCTCGAAGCCCTCGCTATGCAGAAGGCGGTGGTCTCGACCAGCATCGGCGCAGAAGGCCTGAGGCTTAGGCCGGGCGAGCATCTGGCCATTGCTGACACTCCTGCGGCATTCGCGGACGAGATCGTAAGGCTGCTATCCTCTGCCGCCGAGCGCGAGCGTCTCGGAGAGTGCGGAAGAAATATTGTTACTCAACGCTACAGCTGGGATTACGCTGCTCTGGCCCTCCAAGATGCATGGCAGGGTTGCGTGGGCACCGAAAGCGCATGTTGATGCCTGTGCAGACTCTCACCGGCCCTGACCGGTGTGACAGCAAGATCCACGTCCTCCACCTGCGCGCCAGCAACTTCGTTGGCGGACCCGAACGCCAGATACTGCGCTACCTGCATGCAGACGCGAATGCAGACGTAACCATTGGAACGTTCGTCGGCGACCATGAAGGACGCGATTTCGCA
>JAEZPW010000202.1 GCA_023441255.1 Acidobacteriota bacterium | reverse complement strand
GTTTTGCGGTTGCGGCCCTGCGCCGCTTGATTTCGGCCAGACGATCCTTGATGCGTTTCTCGATACCTTCCTCCGTCGGATGGTAGTAAACGCGTCCGCGCAGGTTATCAGGAAGGCACTGCATGTCCGCCACTTTCGTATCCAGGTCGTGTGCGTACTGGTAGCCTGAGCCGTACCCTAAGTCCTTCATCAGTTTCGTAGGCGCATTGCGGATATGCAGCGGCACGGGATCGGCAGCGGTCTCCTCGACATCGTGCTGCACGGTCGCGTAGGCCGTGTAGAGTGCGTTCGATTTGGGCGCGACCGAAAGATAGATCACAGCCTCGGCCAGGGCCAGATTGCCTTCGGGCATGCCGATGAAATGGACTGCTTCCTTCGCGGCCATGCACAGCTGCAGCGCATTTGGATCAGCTAGGCCAATGTCCTCCACGGCCATGCGAACGACCCGTCTCGCGATATAGAGCGGATCTTCGCCCGCTTCGAGCATTCGACCGAGCCAATAAAGGGCAGCATCGGGGTCGCTGTTGCGGACTGACTTATGAAGGGCGGAGATGAGGTTGTAATGCTCCTCGCCGGTTTTGTCGTACATCAGCACGCGCTTCTGCAGCGCGTCATGGACGATCTGGTCGGTCACTTCCGGCTCGGAACCAGGTGCTGCAAGCTGCACCGCAGCTGAGGCGGCCACTTCAAGGACGTTGTATGCGGATCGCGCGTCGCCGCTGGAGTAGGACGCGATCTTCTCCAGAATAGCGTCCGATACTCGAACCTTGACGTCGCCCAGCCCGCGTTGCTTGTCGCGCAGTGCACGCCTCATCAGCTCAACCAGTTCCTGTTCGCCAAGCGGTTTTAGCACATAGACGCGGCAGCGCGACAGCAACGCCGAAATCACCTCGAAGGACGGATTTTCGGTCGTCGCACCAATCAGTCGGATCGCGCCGGACTCGACGTAGGGCAGAAACGCGTCCTGCTGGGCCTTGTTGAAACGATGGATTTCATCGATGAAAACAATGGTTCTCGTGCCGAACTGTCGCGCTTTTTCGGCATCGGCCATTACCTGTTTGATTTCCTTGATTCCCGACAGCACGGCTGAGAACTCGATAAATTCCGCGCGCGTGATGTGGGCAATGATCTTGGCCAGTGTGGTTTTGCCCACGCCGGGTGGTCCCCAGAATATGATCGACCCCGGGTCATCACGCTCGATCTGCAGCCGCAAGGGCTTTCCCGCGCCCACCAGGTGTTCCTGGCCACCGATCTCATCCAGCGTGCGTGGCCTCATGCGAGCCGCAAGCGGCTGACGTCCGCGTTCGTTGCGGTCCTGCTCGGGAGGGACTTGTTGAAACAGGCTCATACGCGCTCTCTGTCCTGGTGAAAGCTTCGTCGCTGTCGTGCCGCTTCGTAAAGCAGAATGCTGCCCGCCACACCAGCGTTGAGCGACTCGACTCGCGGAGACTGTGGGATCAACACCTTCTCATCAAGTCGGTCAGCGATCTCGCGCGACAACCCCGCCCCTTCGTTTCCCAGGAAGATCGCTACCGGACCGGTCAGGTCCACCTCCGGCGCCGGTTTGCCTTTATGCGACGAGGTCCCGATCAGGCGTATGCGGTGCGCCTGCAGTTCACCGAGTACAGACTCGAGATGTACGGGCACGATATTTACCCGGAACAGCGATCCTGCGGCGGCGCGCGCCACCTTAGGGTTGAGGGGACTAACGGAACCTTTCCCTAGCAGCAAGGTATTAGCGCCAAAGGCCTCGGCTGAACGGATCACGGTTCCGACATTGCCGGGGTCCTGCAGGCCTGCCAGCGCCACGACCAGCGGGTTTTTTGTCTGCCAGAGCGCTTCGATATCGACGGGCCGGGTTTTCACCAGCGCAGCTACGCCCTGCGGAGTTTCGGTGGCGACTGCGCTGTCGAAGACCTCGTCCGGCAGGAGCAACATTTCAACGTGGGCTCCGATCTGTGGCAGCAGGCGCTCTGCACGGGGCTGGGCTGATGTGCTGAAGAAAACTGCCTTGAAACGGAGGCCGCTGCGGATCGCCTCTTCAATCATCCGCATGCCCTCGACACCGGTATAGCCGTCCGGCGTCAACTCGGCCTGGGACAACGCGCGTCGAAGTTCCTTCACCAGCACATTTTGCGGGCTGGTTACTCGCCGCAGCCGCTCGCTCAAAGGGGTGTTCACCACACAATGATACGCTGGCATTCGGGCGCAGCAACCATCGAAGAACCGGTCCGCCACAGTGCTGCCCGGTGCAACAAGCTTGCAGGCGTGCCCGATGCTATGCTAACTTTCGCGGTTTGGCCCCTATGTTCAGGCCCTGACAACTCGCCCACGGGCGTGATTTCGTCGTGACCAGCTGCAGCCTGGTTACGACTGCGACGAGGAAACCGGTTGCCCTCCGAGATTGTAAAGATCAATAGCGCGAATCCCGAATGCTCTCTTATCACCTATGTGGCGGAGCGTATCCGCAACGGCGAAGTGATGGGAATGCCGACCGACACGTTTTACGGACTTGCGGCAGACCCGTACAACCTCCGTGCCGTCGACCGCGTTTATGAAATCAAGTCGCGTGCGCACTACAAGCCACTCTCGCTCCTGATCGAAAGCTTGGATCAGGCGGAGGATCTTGCAAAACCGCTGCCCGAGGAATTTTATGCCCTCGCCAAGCGCTTCTGGCCGGGGCCGCTGACACTGATCGTGCAGGCCGCGCCAAGATTACCTCTCAAGGTCACGGCCAATACTGGCAACATCGCAATCCGTGTGCCTGCTGCTGAAATCCCGTTGGCAGTGATTCGAAAGGCGAAATTGCCCATCACTGCTACGTCGGCAAACCTGAGCGGAGCAACCGAGTGCACGACGGCGCAGGAAGTTCGCGATCAGTTGGCCGGGCGTATCAACATGATTGTTGACGGTGGACCGTCGCCCCGAACTGTGGCCTCTACCATCGTAGACCTCACAGTGGACGAGATCGGCAAGCAATGCTGGCGCGTACAGCGGGAAGGTGCCATACCGGCGCAGGAGATCGCCGAGACGCTCGGCAGCAAATGAGCTCTTCCGCAGCCCTGCACCAGCACCGAAAACTTGAGCCACGGCGTTGGATTTCATGGACCCTCACAACCGCAGGTGTCACCCTGATGTTCTTTCTGGGAATCACTTGCGTGCGCGTCGCCCGGCAGGCTTCCCGGGACGAGGCCCGGCCAGCTGGTGCGATCATTGTTTTTGGCGCAGCTGAATATGCTGGCCGTCCATCCCCCGTCTACCGTGCGCGATTGGATCACGCCTACGATCTTTATGCGCGTGGCATTGCTCCCATTGTCATCACCACCGGAGGTGCGGGGGCAGATCCGACTTATACCGAAGGCGGTGTCGGGCGAGATTACCTTGCCAAGCGCGGAATTCCCGACCCCGGTCTCATCGCCGAGACACAAAGCGACGACACGGCCGAGTCGGCGCAAAGAATTGCTGGAATCCTGCGTGCCAATAGAATTCACGACGCGGTCGCTGTCAGTGATGCTTACCACGTTTTTCGGATCAAGCAGCTGATGAAAGCGCAGGGAATTGCTGTCTACGGCTCACCGCGGCCCGAGTCCCGGCCGCGTACGTCCTGGGGTCGCACCGTGGGAGTTCTCAGGGAAGCGGTAAGTTACTCACTTTGGCGACTGCACTTGACCTAGTCAGCTGGCGTCCAGATTTTCACTTCGACGTGCTCATTCATATTCCCTCCGCTTCATTGAGCATTTAAGATAGGCCTTCATCAACAAATCACATCCGCGCCGGATCAGAACGCGACGCGTGTATTTCTATTTCGACAGGGGACAGGATCAATGGCATACAAGCCGGGAACACAGGCTCCGCAAACGGGAATCTACTGGTGCAGCGTTTGCAAGCTGCCAGTCAAGTTTGAGGCCGGGCAGGAACTGCCCACCTGCAAGAACAAATGCGGCCGCGGCAACTGGGAATTCGTGAAAGCGACAGAACCTGCGACCTAACGCAGCAGCGCCAGCACTCTAGCGGGCGCTCCCGACCCGCCCTGCAGTTTCATCGGAGCAATCACGACGAGCGCTCCGATCGGGGGCACCTGTGCCAGATTGGCGACGTTCTCGATGTGGTAGATGTCGTGTCTGGAACAGTAGCGGTGAACCGGGTAGTTCGAATCGCTTCCGGCATCGACGCTGAGCGTGTCTATTCCCAGACCGACAATCTCGCGCCCTTCCACCAGAAATTTGGCGGCATCAGCCGAGTACGAGGGGAAGTGCATTACGCCATTTTGGTCCGCGTTGCGGTACCGTTCGGGGGAGTTCCAACGCTCGTCCCAACCCGTTCGCACCATCACTACTGCTCCAGGTGGAATACGACCGTTCTTTTCCTCCCAGGCCGCTATGTCGTCAAGGCTGACAAAATAGCCCGCGTTGTCCTTCACTCGTGAGCTGACGTCGATAACAATGAGCGGGCGTACCAGGCGGTCCGCCGGAACTTGGTCGATCGTCCAGGTTCCGTCGGCGAAGTGCGCCGGCGCATCAACGTGCGTTCCGAAGTGCTCGAACAGGCTGATGCGACGAGCGAAGTAGCCTTCCTTCTCATATGCGGCCACGTGTCGCGCGTGCAACTTTTCGTCTGGCGTGTAGCCCGGGGTGGATTCGTTCAATGCATGAGTGAGATCGATTGCCGACTTCAGCAAAGGGCGCTCCGCAGGTGTCTGTTTGCGTTGTGCGAAAAGAAAGATCGCCAGCGCGAGTATTGCACCGACAACGAACGTCTGCAACCGCATCATTCTCTTTGCCGTTTTTCAAACTACCTATGGTCAGATGCAGTGGTTGGAGCAGCGAGTCAAAAGATTGCGCGCCCGAACCTCTTCACGGCGGGATGTTTTCGTCACGGCAAGAGAATGACCGCGAGCGCGGCTGCCGCAAGCGTGCTCAGGAAATTCACTACGTTATTCCCGAACCAGCGACGCCGTTCGAATGTGGCTCCAAGAATGCTATCGACCAACATCCCAAGCACACCGGCAGTACCTGCCGACACTGCCGAGTGGAACGGCAGCAGGTGTGTTCGATAACAGACCACTGCGACTAAAGCTCCGGAACACGCGCCGGCCAGCGTACCAGGCAAGCTGATGCCGCCATCAGTGCCGACTGCAACCCGGCGAAAGCTGGTGATCATGTACACGCGGTCGCTCCACGCCTGTCCGCACTCACTCGAAACCGTGTCGGCTGCTGCTTCAGCGAGGGCGGCCACCATTGCTGTCATTATCCATGCGCCGAGATCGAACACTCCGCCCAGAATCGCCAAGGCGCCGGCAACGGCAAGATTTGCAAGCACCTGTGCAGCTCGCCGCCCCTTTTTGTTCTCCGCCGCCCCAAGTTTTTGTTTGCGAGTGGAACCAAGGCGTGTAGCGACAGCCGTCAACAGAAACACTGTAGCGAGCGCCGCGAAGCCTGCCGGACCCGAACCGATATAGATCGCCAGGGATACGATTGAGCCGGCAATCGCACCTCCCGCAGTTACTGAACGAAGCCGGAAGGCGATCAGGGCAAAGATAAGCGTCAGCAGAAACGCAGGCAGAATCCGCCCTGCGATTTCCGGGCGCAGCACCGCAGGGAAATGCAGGCCGGGATAGATCACGGCGAGAATGCGGCCGGACAATTCAATCGTGCTGACGATCTGCACGAACATCAGACTAACGTAAGTAGCACAAAGACGCACCCGTCGGCTGCAATGCGGCATCTTAACGTTCTGGCGGTCACGGGCAGAAAACCTGACCAGAGTCTCCGGCATCGCACACGTCTCGGAGGAGACACTTTATGCCAGCTTCGGTTTGGACCGGGTATCTAACATTCGGCCTTATCTCCATGCCGGTACGGCTATTCTCCGGCGCCAGAGACGAGCGGATCTCCTTCCATATGCTTCACCGTGAGGACAACGTTCGCGTGAAGCAGCAGCTCATCTGTCCGGAAGAAAACCGAGTGGTTGAGCGTGACGAGATCGTCAAGGGCTACGAGTATAGAAAGGGCGAGTACGTCATCATTGATCCTGAAGAGATCAAGAAGATCGAGCCGAAGACCGCGAAAGCCATGGAGATACTCGAATTCGTGAAAGCGAGCGAAGTGGATCCGGTCTATTTCGAGTCCTCCTACTACCTGATGCCCGAAGAAGCGGGAAAGCGCCCGTACGCGCTCTTGGCGAAGGCATTGGAGGAGACCGACTACTTTGCCATTGCAAAACTGACGATGCACAACCGCGAGTACACGGTGTTCTTGCGCCCGCACCTTGGCGGCATGATGCTGCATACCATGTACTACAAGAATGAAGTGCGCGAAATGGAGGGTTTTGGAAAACTCGATACTGAGCTGAAAGAGGCGGAGGTGAAGGTGGCGCATCAGCTCATCGAAGCGTTGTCGGCGCCGTTTCAGCCGGAGAAGTATCGAGACGATTTTCAAGAAAACCTCAAGAAATTGATCCAGGCACGGCTTGAGGGCAAGGAAGTCACGACTATTGAGAAACCGAAGAAACCGGCTCCCGTGGTGGATTTAATGGCGGCCTTAAAAGACAGCTTGGCGGCCATGAAGAAGCCTCCGCAACGGGTCGAGTCTGTTCAGCAGGCAAACGAAGTAGAAGTGGCGCCGTCCCCGAAGAAGGCAACCCGCAAAAAGAAAGCGGCCTGATCCCGCGGTTCCGTTCCAGTCTCCGCCACTGGCGCGCCATGCCCTCAACCATTTAGAATCAGAGTTTCTCCGGTCCAATCTCACGAAGTGAAACCGGCGGAGTGCCGATGAAATTTATTCGCTTGGCTGGCGTTGCGTCCAGCCTGTTCATAGCGCTGCTGCTCACGGGTTGCGGCGATACCTTTCGGCCCATAGTTACACCGTTTCCTACTCCCGGAGGAGATCCGGAGGCGGCCAGAAGCGCGTTTGTTCTGAGCCATGGGACGCCGCAACCGAACACCCTGATGTGTGCTGACGGGACCCCGCCCCCTTGTGTCGGTGCATCAACCGAAATCGACGTTTCCGGCGATACCAACGTGGGAAACCGTGTCCAGGGCCGTGAGCCTTGGCATGCGCAGATTGGCACCAGCGCGGTTTCACTTTATGTTGCCAATCGCAACAGCAACACCGTCACGTTCTATGCTCCCTTCTTGAGCGGATCGGCCCTGACCACTATTTCGCTTCCTTCGACCGATGGTCTGCCGCCTCGTCCGGTATTCGTGCATTCCACTGAGGCAGCTTCCATCTATGTCGCCGAATCGGGTACGAATAAGGTTGCCGTGATCTCGGCCGGCGCTTCTCAGGTTTCGCAGGAGATTTCGGTAGGGACTACGCCAGTTGCTCTGGCTGAAACTCCAGACGGCAGCAAATTGTATGTTGTGAACAAGGGAAGCGGCACTGTGACTGTTGTCGCGACCTTGGATGAAAAACCTATCGGAACTATAACTGTCGGCAGCAATCCTGTGTGGGCGATCGCAACGCCGGATTCAAAGTTCATCTTCGTCCTGAACCGCGGCAGCAACAGTGTCAGCGTCATCAGCACTTCCAACAACCAGTCGACAGTCGGACAGGTTGAAATCGGCGCCTCTGCTGATGTGGATGCGCCGCTCGATAACCCGATGTTCTTCGATAACAACGCCCAGCGACTTTACGTCGTGAATTCGACCAGCAATACTCTGAGCGTTTTTGACACCAGCCACATGGCCACGAATCCGGTCCCGGTCGAAATCAAGCCGCAGTCTCCCATCGCCCTTCCAGTCGGGAGTGGACCCATTTCGGTGGCCGCGCTGGCGGATGGGTCCAGGGTTTACACCGGCAACTCCAACGGCACTGTGTCCATCATTGATGCGCGCGCTCTCGTGCTGAAGACGACCAGCGGCTGTGATCCTGCGCAAGACCCGAATAAGTGTGTGGCAACGCTCGCAATCGGTCCGCGTGTGACCTCCCTCGCCGCATCGGCGGACGGTTCGAAGGTGTACGCCACTAGCCCCGATCCAGTCATGGGCAAAGATCCGGGAAGGCCGGAACGAACCATCGTTGCGCAGCCGAGCGGAACGGCGATCATCAGCACTGCATCGGATTCGCTTGTGAAGCCGATGGTGCAGCCTTGGACCGCGAACACTGCAATCAGCACCGGTGCCGTCGTTGTTCCCACAGCAGATAATGGCCACATCTTCCGCGCTTCAGTGAGCAACTCTTCGGGGAGCACGGGGGCAACAGAACCAGCCTGGTGTACGACAGCAGGTTGTACGGTTACTGACGGGCAGGTCACTTGGACAGAGTGGGGAGTGCGCAACGCAATCCAGATTCCCGCCCCGTTCCAGGATCCGGTGAACTGTGTTTCTGATAATGCGACCACGTGGGTCCCGAACAACAACTATGTTCTGAATTCACTCGTTATACCGACGGCCAGTTCGGCTACGGGGCAGGGGCACATTTTCAAAGCTGTAGTGGCCCACACGAGCGGCACGACGGAACCAACCTGGTGTTCCGAATCAGGCTGCCAGGTGACCGTCGATGTTAATGGCACCCCTACTGTCCTGTGGACGGAAGTCGGTACAACAGGAACTGCCCCGGCGTGTCCGCGGCAAAGGCCAATGTGGGTTCTCACGAGCACCCCGTAACTCGGGGACAGCAGAGCAAAACAAAAAGGGCGAGTCCTATGGGCGCGCCCTTTTCACGTTATGAAACAGTTCGTCTGGGCAGGTTATCTGGCCGCCGCGTGTTCACCGCGGCGTCGCCGGTTGTAGCGCATGGCGACGTTCATGTACACATCCCCCGCCGGAGTTCCCAGGCACATGACCAGCGCTTCAGTATCCTCGGTGCCTTTCAAGCCCTCTTCCGACGTGTGGAGTTCCGGAGGGTTCACTTTGAAGCGGTAACCCTGGTCGTTGAGCGCTGTTACGGCGTTTCCGATCACGAGGTTGCAGAGTTCACAGATGGTCTCGCGAACAATGCTGTCGGTGTGCGACACCTCGCCGCCTGCCATCGCGCTGGCCACTTTCACGGCAGTGTCCGGCTCGAGGTCAAGGATCATGCGTCCCTCGATATCCCCCGTGACGTTGATCAACGCCGCGAGTCCTTTGCGCCGATAGACCTCCTCTTCCATGCTTACGTCGTTGATAGAGGTGGGGCTCTGCAGCGCCTCTGCCAGCACGGCGTCGGCCGCATTGATGAACGGCTGGATCAGTTCCATTCTCATCGCTAGACTCCGGCGGCTGATGCCGCATCTGCAGTTAACCCGTCTTCGCCCATCACATACTTCACGACTTCATACAGCACTTCCGGCTTCACGGGCTTCTGCACAAAATGACGGGCGCCCTTCTGCAGCGCGGCCACGATGTTCTCCTGGTATCCGACCGAAGATACCATTACCACGCGCGCATCGGGGTGTTGCCGAACGATGCGGTCAGCGGCCTCAATGCCTTCCATCTGCGGCATTGTGATGTCCATCAGCACAATGTCCGGGCAGACGCGGTCGTATTCGGTGATGGCGGTGCAGCCGTCTCCGGCCTCTCCTGCTACTTCGCCGCCGAACGCGTCGATCATCTTGGTAAGGTTCTTGCGCGCAAACACGGAGTCGTCCACTACCAGGTAACGGACCGGACGACGATCCTTGCTGCGTAGCAAAGCGGGGAACTGTTCCATAGCCACTCCTTTGAAGCCTTGGTCCGGCAGTTGTCCGGATCCGAAAATCTAGTTCTTCGCAACGCCCGCCGTCTTTTCAGCAGAGCATTGCGCCTGCAACGTGTTGGCCATCGCATCCAGCGAGATTACTCGCGTCGCGTACCCGCGTTCGATGGCCGCCTTCGGCATACCGTAAACCACACACGAACTCTCGCTCTGCGCGATCGTGATTCCGCCCGCTGCCTTGATAAGCCCTAACCCCTCGGCGCCATCCTCACCCATCCCAGTCATCAGGACGCCGACCGTCTGGCTCCCGAACTCCTGTGCCGCGGAACGAAAGAGAACATCTACCGACGGACGATGCCCGTTGACCTTCTCGTCATCCGACAGCACCACGATGTTGCCGAGCGGCATCCGCCGTACCTTTATGTGACGATTGCCGGGGCAGATAAGGGCACGTCCCGCCATCAGCAGATCTCCCGACTGCGCCTCTTTCACCTCAATGGAGCAGACTTCATCCAGCCTGCGCGCGAACATCTCGGTGAAGCCCTCCGGCATGTGTTGAACGATTACCATCGCTCCTGCGAAGTCGGCCGGCAGTTGTGAAAGCACGTACTGCACCGCGTTTGGCCCGCCAGTCGACACCCCGATTGCAATGATCTTGTTGGGGGCGTGCGCATTGCGGGTCGGCTTCTTCTGCGAGAGGATTGAAGTGTCCACAGT
>JAEZPW010000191.1 GCA_023441255.1 Acidobacteriota bacterium | reverse complement strand
GCTGGCGATAGCGCTCCTCGATGACGCGGCGTTTCAACTTCAGGGTCGGAGTAAGCGATCCGTTCGCCATCGTGAACTCGTCAGGTACTACGATGACCTTCTTCAGCTTTTCGAATTGCGCAAGGTTGCTGTTGATCTCGCCGACAATGCCCTTGTAGAGATCCTGTACTTGTGGGTGCTCCACCAACTCTTCACGCGACTTGAATTCGACTTTGTTTTCCTTACACCACTCTTCGAGAACAGGGAATTGCGGGGCGATGATCACCAACGGGAACTTTCTGCGGTCTCCGATGATGGCTACTTCTGCGATCAGCGTGTTCGACTTGAGCTTGAGTTCGATCGGCTGAGGCGTGATGAATTTTCCGCCGGACGTCTTTATGAGGTCCTTCTTGCGGTCGGTGACGTAGAGGAAACCGTCTTCGTCCACCCGGCCGATATCTCCCGTGTGGAACCAGCCCTCTTCAAATACTGCAGCGGTTTCAGCGGGCTTGTTCCAGTAGCCCTTGAACACCGATGGACCCTTCACGAGGATTTCACCGTCTTCGGCGATGCGGACCTGAAGGTTGGACAGGATCTTTCCCACGCTTCCCGGCCGAAAAGCCTTTGGATTGTTCACCGCAATAACGGGAGAGGTCTCGGTGAGGCCGTAGCCCTCGAAGATGCGGATTCCGATGTTGCCGTACCAGTCTATGATGTCACGGCTCAGGGGAGCCCCGCCGGAGATGAATATCTGGACGTTGTCGCCAAGGGCCTTCCGCACCTTGTGGAAGATCACCATATCGGCGAGGTTCCACATCGGGTCCTGCGGGCGCTTGCCGTCGAAAACGGCTTCGCGATTCCGCTCACCAACCTTCATGGCCCAGTTGTAGAGTTTGCGCTTGATGCCGAACCCGATCTTGCCCTGAACCTGGTTGTAAATCTTCTCGTACACGCGGGGGACGGCCACAAAGATCGTGGGCTTCACCTCCAGCAGCGCCTGCATGAGTTCATCGATATACGGACAGTAGGCGACCGTTACTCCGTGCCAGAACATGGCATAGTCCACGTGACGGGCTGTAATGTGCGAAAGCGGGAGGAACGAGACGCTAACGTCGCGAGGACCCAGGCCGTAGAAGTCGAGCGAGTGGAACAAGTTTGAGGCGAGGTTCTCCTGGGTCAACATGGCGCCCTTGGGGGTGCCGGTTGTCCCAGACGTGTAGATCACGGTAGCAATGTCGCCAGGAGCGACGGAGCGAGCGCGTTCGTCAAAGACCGGATCACGCTGTGCGGGTCCCTGTGTCATCAGGCCCGACATGGGAGTAGCGTCGGCGCCGGGAATGTTATCCATGACGACGATGCGCTCAATGGTGGTCGTGTCTCTGATGGCGAGCACCTTTTTCAGCTGGTTCTCGGTGGAGACGAAAACGACGCGCGCGCCGGAATCAGCAAGCATGTACGCGCTCTGTTCAGCCGTCAGTGTGGGGTAAACGGGCACGCTGGCGGCGCCGAGCAGCATGGTGGCAAAATCCGCTATGGCCCATTCGGGACGGTTCTCACTCAGGATGGCGACGCGGTCTCCCTTGGCAATGCCCCAGGACAGCAATGCGCGGGCGGTGCCGACTACGTTGCGGTACAGCTCCTTCGACGATATCGGTCTCCAGGCTACTCCGCGCTTATAGAGCATGGCCCGGGAGAGGTCGCGCTCGACAACCTGGAAGAAAATTTCATTGATTGTTCTGATGTTCATGAGATGCGAACTCCAGCGCAGTGTGGGCCAGACACTAGGATGCATGGAGAAAGCCAGCCGTACATTTTGAGCACATTCACCACATTGGGCCAGCCCCGCCATCCTTCCCAATTCAGAACGAATTTAAACGCGCACTCTTGACGGGAGCAAGAACTGTTCTCAACAGACCCGATTTGACGTCTCAAAACGACCAGTCGTACGCTCTGAGGAGTGGTTTCATGGTCGTGGGGTTCAGTATGAGTCAATCTCGCCGGTTATTCGTGGGTACAGCCGTGTGGTTGTGCCTGGCTCTATCGCTTTCCGCATTTGCACAGCAGGGCAAGAGCTCCGGGAAGGATGCAGCTCCCGCGCCGAAATACAAAGTGGGGGACGTGGCCCCCGACTTCACTCTCAAGGACCAGAACGGAAAAGATGTTTCGCTTCACGACTTCCGCGGCAAAAAGAGCGTTGCACTTGCGTTCTTTGTGTTCGCCTTCACCGGCGGTTGAGAGCAGGAGATGAAGGCTTACCAGCAGAACCTGTCGAAGCTGGAAGCCGCCGACACCCAGGTCCTGGGTGTGAGCATGGACAGTCCATTCTCGAACAAAGCATGGGCGCAGCAAATCGGCGTTACGTTTCCGCTTCTGAGCGACTGGGGCGGAGATGTCACGAAGCAGTACGGAATCTATAACCCGAAATACAAAGCCGCCCGGCGCGTGACCTACCTCATCGGGCCGGATGGGAAGATTGAGCACATGCAGGTAGACTCAGCTGCGATCGATCCCGGCGACACGGTTACGACCTGCCAGAGGAAGAAGCTGAGCCGGCAGTAAGAGTTATATTCGCGACAAGGCCGCTCCCGTGAATGGGGCGGCCTTGTTTGTTGCACACGAAGTACCCAGCCAGGCGGAGCCTGGACGCAACCACCCACGATCACGCCCCCAACTCATTTCGTGTATGCCGTTACCAGTTCGTCCACCTTGGCGAGAATCTCTGAATTGTCACGGCGAGGATAGGTGGCGAGTTTGCGTTTATAGACATCGTGGTTGAAGAGGAAGGAGTCGATCCGCTCCTTGTTCAGGTCGTCCCAATACGCACCGTAACCGGTCTCGGCGATGTAGTAGGCGTTGAATATCTGCTCGAACTGCTTCTTGACCGGCCAGGCAAGAAACGGCTTGCCGAGGTGCAGCGCCTCACTGATAAGCGAGAACCCGCAATTGGCGATGACTGACTTGCAGGCTGCGAGATCGGCGAGGAAGCCGGGCAGGGCCGGAGCCTTGAACAGCAGGTTTCCGTCCTCGCCAGTCCGGCCGAAGCCATAGCAGAGGAAGCGCTGATTCACCTGCTTCAGCAGAGCCGCCAGTTGAGGCGAAGGCGCAGTTACGTAGACAAGGACGTGGTCGCCCTCGGTTAGGCGTGTCTGTAGAACCTCGGAACGGAGAATGGGCGGGAACATGCATGCGTCGCGCCGCAGCGGTGCATTGAAAAAAGACGTGATCAGGACGGCGTCGGCCCGCGGCACCATCATACGCGTGACCATCTTCGCAGCCGCGGCTTCCTTGCGGTATTGGCGGGGATAGCTTATCCGCGCGTGCGTGAGGCAGTGCTGGTTGTCGATGGATATGAGCGGCAGGCGCTTGCGGCGAGCTACGCGGGCCGTCAGCGGCTCAAAGTCGGTGATGGCCAGATCGATTTCCCACTCGTCTGCAAGCCGCATGAGTTGACGAATGCTCTTTACCGCGCCACGGGCACTGAACAGGTTGCGCACGACGGTCTTGCCGTAGCGAACCTTGTTCCGCACATAAGCAAGACGCAAGCCATAGATCTCGGTGACGTCGAAGTCAGCGGCGAGGTTGCGCAGTCCGCGGTCGAAGGATACGACCCGAACCGTATGTCCCTGCTTCTGCAGGTGCACAATGATTTCTTTCGACCGGGTTGAATGTCCGGATCCTTCACCGTTCACACCGTAGAGTATGTTGGCCATGAGCGAAACCGCGTTCGGAGTGGGTGGTCCGTCAGGCAGTGTAGAACGGCACGGCAGAGTTGTCAGCCGGAACGTTTCGCAATTTGTCGTCGTAATCTATTTCGTCGCGGAGGCGAGCACGATTTTGGCGTCGAACTTGACCTCGTTTCCTTCATAGCGGTGGGAGAGTTCGGCGAGGACGTTCTCATCCACTTCCTGCCGGCGCTCGACCGGGATCGCCTGGAACAGCGGCTTGAAAGGGATGGTCACTTCCTGGAAATAAGCCCAGAGTTCCTGCGGTGATTCCGGCCAGTTCCAGGGAACATCGGCAAACCGCTCCTCGGCGTGCGCAAACCCGGCGTCTTTGAGCGCTGACGATAGCGTCCCAGCAGTTCCGAACTTGAACATCGATGTGCCAGACTGGGGCAGAGAGAGGTCGGGCACGGTGCGAATGACCGTACCGATCGTGGTGTCAAAATACGGCTGCTGCATAGGTCCCCACGCCAGCAAACTGACGCGACCGCCGGGACGGAGCACACGGTGTATCTCGCGAAACGCCCGTGCAGAGTCGGCGAAGAACATCACGCCAAGGCGGCAGGTGACCCGGTCGAACCCGGAGTCGGGGAACGGCAACTGGTGAACGTCCGCAGGAGTGAACTCGACGTTTGGCAAGCCGCGCTCGCGTGCACGCTGTTCGGCGATCCTGAGAGGCCCGGGTGATATGTCGGCGCCAACCACGGTGCCGCCCGTAGATTGCAGCGCGGTGGCAATGGTGATGGCGGGTTCACCCGTGCCGCAGGCGATGTCCAGCACGCGCATCCCGGGCCCAAGGTGGGCCTCGGTGACGAGGGCATCAGTCATGGCGCGTCCCATGGCGGCCGAGGGTTTGCGCCAGCGCTCACTGGCGTTTACCCGGCCGAAGCTGTTCCACGATGCAGTGCTTTCAGACAATGTCGGGCCTCAGTCTTCGTTCCTGCTCTTGAGAATCACACCGTCGTCTTTGAGCGGTGCGTCGGGATTCAGGGCCGGCAGGTTGGCCGATTGCAGCCGTGTGTTGATCGCCGGCAACTGCTTCGCCTTGAACTGATTCCAGCGCGCGAGGACCGGTTGAACTTTGCCCTGGGTTTCCGCCGCTGCCGCTACTTGTGGGGCAGTGG
>JAEZPW010000185.1 GCA_023441255.1 Acidobacteriota bacterium | reverse complement strand
GCCCAGGCAATGCCGGACAGCGAGGTTTACCGCGACGCCGACACTCTTGGTCGCTTGCTGAAGGTCATTGGAGCCGCGCCACTCTCCTTGCACGCCGTCGAAACGACAAGATCTGCGGCGATGGCCGCGATGGCTGCAAGCACTGGAAGCGGAGCAGGGAGCGAAAGGGCGATGGCACAACCACCATTGACTACAACGCCAATTGGAAACACGGGGGCCGGTGGTACCGTCGCGGCGGCGGCCGTACACCGGCAATCACTCTTTAAGGTTGGCGACTTAATTGTTTTGCGCTCGGATCCGAGCACGATGTTACCAGTTATCGAGGTAATCGTTGGCGGAGCAGAATGCCGCTACCGCGTGTTCCAGAACAACACAAAAGCGACCTACTACGAGAGCCAATTGCAGGCGCCGCCGGTGGCTTCACCTGAGCGCAAAGCGCTCTCTTCCCGGGAGCTGCAAGCCCGACTCACCAGCTTGCAAATCCTTTCTCCCTCCACCGCAAATCTGTTTTCATTGCGCTCCGGCCGGATACGATTCGTGCCCTATCAGTATCGGCCGGTATTGAAACTAATACGCGGCGATCGTCCGCGAATTCTGATCGCAGACGAGGTCGGAGTCGGTAAGACGATCGAGGCTGGACTCATTATCAAGGAGTTGAGAGCGCGGATGGATATTGCCTCCATCCTTGTGATTTGCCCCAAGGCTTTGGTCGCCGAGCGCAAGTGGTTCAACGAGATGAGGCGTTTCGATGAGCGCTTCTCTGCGCTAGACGGGCCGCTTCTGCGGCATTGCCTCCGCGAGACGAATCTCGATGGCGAGTGGCCAGAACAGTACGCCAAGGCCATTGTGCCGTTTTCATTATTTGACTCCGACCTCCTCTTCGGTCGCGAGGTTCGCGGCAGGAAGGAGCATGGGCTACTCGGTCTCGAGCCGCCTCCCAAGTTTGATTTGGTCATAGTCGATGAGGCACACCACATCCGCAACACCGAAACATTTCTGCATCAGGGCGTTCGTTTCTTTTGCGACAACGCACAGGCCGTGGTGCTTCTGACCGCGACACCGGTACAGTTGGGCCGCAACGATCTGTTCACACTCCTGAACACCGTTCGGCCTGACTTAATCATTGATCACGCGAGCTTCGAGCAGATGGCGGAACCAAACGCCTACATCAACGAAGCCGTGCGTTTGTGTCGGCAAGCGCAACCGCAATGGCAACAGGCGGCACGGGCATGCCTGGACGAAGTGACTCGCACCGAGTGGGGCAGGTTGTTCGTTCGAGAATCGGCCGGATTTCAATCCGCCTATGACCGCCTGCAAAACGAATCTCTGGGGGACAGTGATCGGGTAGAGATTATCCGAACACTGGAAGAGCTGTACACGTTCAGTTCTCTCATCAACCGCACGCGGCGCCGCGATATCGGCGAATTCACTACAAGAAAACCGGAAACAGTCACGGTTGAGTTCACCGCGGCTCAAAAACGGCTGCACGATGGACTCCTCGACTTAATTGCTCGAATACTCGAGCGCTGCCACGGCCAGCAAAATGTCAGGTTCATGATGACGACGATCCGTCGGCAGGCGGCGAGTTGCATATACGGGTTGGCGCCCCTGTTGTCCGACATACTCGGGCGCAAACTGGATCTCTTGGAATCGATGGAGGCTGCCGACAGCGATGAAGAACCTGACTTTTCGTTCGTTGAGCAAGTCAAGTCCGATATCGAGGTTCTGCTAGACCAGGCTCGCAACCTCGAACCGGACGATCCCAAGGTGCGAGCTTTCCTCAAGGTCCTGCTTGGCAAGAGCAAGCGCGAGAACAAAAAGGCGCTCGTATTTAGCACATTTCGACACACGTTGGCCTATTTAGATGCCCACGTTCGTCGCGCCGGGCTGCGGGTGGGATTGATTCACGGCGATATACCTGACGATGATCGCACCGAGCTCCGACGCCGATTCGCACTGGCCAGTGACGATGCGAACGCAATTGATGTCCTTCTGTCTTCTGAAGTCGGATGCGAAGGTTTGGACTTCCAGTTCTGCGATCTGTTGGTGAATTACGATCTCCCCTGGAACCCGATGCGGATCGAACAGCGCATCGGACGTCTCGATCGCTACGGTCAACAGAGCGAGGCCGTTGCTATCGTCAACTTAATCACTCCTGGAACAGTGGATGGCGACATCTACGAACGTTGCCTCTGGCGTATTGGCGTATTTCAACATGCGGTGGGTGGCAGTGAGGAGATTCTCGGAGCGATTACCCAGGAGTTGCACGACATCGCGGAGAGCTTCAGCCTGACGCAGGAAGAACGCGGCCAACGACTGCAACAGCTCGCAGATAATGGAATTCGTCAGCTACGCGAGGAGGCGGAGCTCGAATCCAAGCAGGCCGAACTCTTTGGCCTCAACGTTCCTAACCAGGCTTGGCGAGAAGACATCGAAGCTGCGGAAAGCTTCTGGCTATCACCTTCGGCAATTCAGAATGCGTTACTTGCTTACCTGTCCGAGCGCCTGGGCAGCGAAGGTGATCACCTGCTGGGGGACAAGCCGCTCAAGACTCTGAGGCTCAGCCAGCAAGCACGGGCTGTGCTACTTGAGGATTACAAGGGCCTGCCCCGTTCGATCGATCCGGTTTCACGTGACTGGGAGAAGTGGCTCAAAGGCGACCAGCCCACGATTTCCGTCACCTTCGAACAGACGGAGGCCGCGGAAAACCCGAAGGCCGTACATCTCTCGGTTTTGCACCCGATCGTCCGACAAGCCGCACGATTCCTGGAGATCGCCGAGCCGAAATACTTCCAGTTACGGGTGCAGAACAACGCCATTCCACCCGGCGTACACCATTTTGCCGTGTACCGATGGATGAAACACGGGGTGAGAGGCGACGAGCTTCTGGTGGGTGTGGCCGATGATCCGGTACTCGAGGAATCGCTGCTAACGCTACTTGAGTCAGCAACTGATCAGGGCGACGCTCCGCTGCCAACCGAGGCGGAGTGCAACGAGCTAGACGCTCGTCATCACAGCAAGTGGATTGAGGCTCAAGCGAACCATATCGCGGAGAACCGACAGCTGGTTGAACATCGCATTCATAGTCTGACGGTCAGCCATCGTGCCCGATGCAAGGCGATTGAAGATCAGATTGGCCGGGCCACCAATGACAAGATTCGGTTGATGAAGCAAAGCGAATTGGCCCGAGCTAATGCGGATTTCAATCGACGAATGTCAGAACTACAGCAGGCCGCCGAAACAGGAGACATCAGGACTGCTCCAGTCGTCTTCGGCACGGTTTCAGTGATGCCCGGAGCGAACGTATGACATTCATAGAAGAGGTGCACGCAAGACGCAAGAAACTCGCGGATGTGCTTGTAGACGAAGAGTATTCAGGCATCAGGAAGATCGTCGAAGACCTATACCCGGACCGCGCGCACTTCATCTATGAGCTCCTTCAAAACGCCGAAGATGCGGGAGCGACCGAGGTAAGCTTCCAGTTGGACTCAGAGCGCTTGGTCTTCGAGCACAACGGCCGCCCGTTTACTGAGGATGATGTCTGGGGCATAACTAACATCGGAAAGGGTGGCAAAGCCGGTCAAGAAGACAAGATCGGGCGATTTGGTGTCGGGTTCAAGGCGGTGTTCGCATACTGTGAAACCCCACACATTTGGTCGCCGACGTACTCGTTTAAGATTACCGATCTAGTTTTGCCCTTTGCTCTTCCGCCCAAGCCCGAGCTTGGTCCCAAAACGCGCTTCGAGTTTCCTTTCAACAACCCCAAAAAGCCGATTGAACTTGCATATGCTGAAATTGAAAAAGGCCTGAATGAACTCGCCGAAACCACTCTGCTTTTCCTCTCGTACATAGAGTCCATCCGCTGGCAAATCGCTGAGAACTTATCAGGTAAGGTCTGGCGCGTAGAACATTCGACGAATCACTTTCAGGTGCTGAAGCAGACTGACGGGATCGAATCAAGTTCACATTTTCTCAAATTCGACCAAGTCGTTACAGGAGTGGAGAGGCAACGAGTCGCGGTCGCGTACGCTCTAGATCTCCTGCCTAACGTTCAGCAATATGATCGGAAAAGGCAGCTGGCGAAGCAGCTAAGGATCATTTCCGCAGCCCCAGGGCGGGTTGCGGTTTACTTTCCGGCTGAGAAAGAGGCTTCGGGTCTCCGCTTTCACTTGCATGGTCCATTTGTCCCCGAATTAAGCCGTGCCAGCGTCAAAGAGACCCCAGTCAACGAGCCGCTGTTCCAGCAACTTGCAAATGTAGCAGCGGCGTCCTTGCATCAGATCCGTGACTTGGGTTTACTGACCGCCGACTTTCTTTCCGTTCTGCCCAACCCGCAGGATGGAATTCCTCCCCGATACCAGTGCGTACGTGCAGCGATTGTGCAAGAGATGAATGCACAGCCGCTGACACCAACTCACGGCAAGGGGCACGCCCCTGCCAAATACCTGCTGCAGGCCAAAGCTTCGCTCAAGGAGCTGCTGTCGCCAAGCGATCTTGAGTTCTTGGTGGAGTACGAGGAGGAACCGCCACAATGGTCCGTCGGCGCGACTCAGAAGAATAGCAGCGCCGATCGGTTCCTGGGCGGATTAGCAATCACGGATTGGGATACGGAAAAGTTCGTCGAATTACTCTGTGAACGTGCGTCTGAGAAGCGGAGGTTTCTAC
>JAEZPW010000308.1 GCA_023441255.1 Acidobacteriota bacterium | reverse complement strand
TTTCGTTGGGCGCCCAGAGATCGAGTCCCCAGTTCATGAAGATCGGTCCGTCATGACGTGCACTGGCCTGGGCAACTTCCGCTCTGAACTTCGCGCGACGTTCATCCGTGAAGTCGCGGTGCAATCCGAGGTCCGCGCCCCAACTGTAGTGATTGAGCGTGTTCCACGCCAGCACCTTGGAGCCGTCCGGCGATGTCCAACGGAATAAGGGCTGGTCCTTGGGGCCCATCCGCGTCATGACTGCGAAGGGCACCCCGGACTTCGCCGCAATCTGCGGAAACTGTGAAACGTAACCGGGAAGGTCGCCAAGGTGCGCCACCTGAGGGTCGACTCCAAAAACCGTGCGCGCGTACCGCTTGCCGATCTGGAAGTTGCGCACGTGAACTTCACCGTTGGGGATGTTCTGAAAGATCGCAGCCCACTTCGGCGCGATCTCAATGCGGCCTGCTTTCACTAGCTTTTGCAGGTCTGCGAGTTCCGACGAGTTCGGATGAGTGTCGACGTAGTTTGCGAGGAAGTTGTCATCCTCGATCAGGAACTTGAACTCGGGATGCTCTTTGGCGAGCACCACGGCCTTGGCGATGATCTGGTTCCCGCGTGCGAGACATTCTTCCCGGGTGCCGCCCCAGAAAAAGTCGAGGTGCGAAAACGGTATGAGATATACCTCGGATTTCTCCGTCTTTTGTGGCTTCTGCTGGGCAACAACGGAAAGGCTGCACAAGAGGACTGCGATTAAGAGGACGGTACGCGCGCGTCGCAGGTTCATGATGTCTCGCTCTTTACAGGGTCTGGCGCACTATCTGAGCACCTGGCAAGAGCGTGAGCAATTGAATTGTTTGCAAGCACGGTTCACTGTTGGTGAAGAGTTAGGGGAGTGAAAAAAGGAGGCAACGGCCGCACTCCCTCGTCGAGACTGCGGCCGTCGCACTTTTCAGCGTTGATTGAGAATCTGGTCGGCCGCCAGAACAAGGAACATGTAGTTCGACGAACCGCCGCCCATCACGTACTCCGACTGCTGCCAGAGATACGGGAAGTCCTTCATCTCGGGAAAGTCTGGCCGGATCAACGCCGTTCCGGAAACGACTCCACCCGGAATGTAGGACCAGTCGCCTCGGTTGAAGCCGTAGGCAATGGTCATGGACCGCGCGCCGACGCCCGAGGCGAACGAAGCCGTGTTGCTGCCCGGGTGAACACCGAGAACAAAGTTCAGGGCGTTGAGCATGTAGTCGCTCGTGACGATGTCGGGAAATGCGCGGTGGAGATAGTACTGCTTCACCCCGAAGGACTGAATCTCCCAGCCAGCGCCCCAGATGTGCGGCTTGTAAGGAACACCGAACGGAGTTGCGGCCTGGTCGGCAGCGACGCGCGCGAAACTGGCCGACACGGCTGCGCGGACATCTTTCGCGAACGCCGGATCGCTGATTTTTGCGAGCACGCGACCGACGGACCAACCGACGGAATCAATGCGGTTCAGCACCTGCTCGCGGTTGTCCACGATGAAGCGAGCGTATTCGGGTTTGTTGGTGGTCAGCAACAGTTCAGCCGCGGCGGCGATGCGGTCGTCGAATCCCTTAGCTGGGTCGCGCTCCAGCTTCCACATGGTTTCTGCTGCCTGAACTGATTCGGCCGCGAGCGCGGGATTGTACTGCTTGAGCACCCTGCCGGCGATCGCGAGCGCCGCGATGCCCTTGTACTCGTGCCCGGGGTTGTCCTCGGTGAAGACCCAGCGGTCGTCGGGTTCCGATGAGTGCGTGACGGTTCTTTCGCGCGGTTTCAGGGCGCCGTCAAAGAAAAGGTTGTCGGTGGCATTGCTCGTGTCGCCCGTCATGACGTATTGCTCGATCGATGACGAAATGATGCCGCGATAGAAACGGCCCATAGACTTGTAGCTGCCGAGGATGGATAAGACACCGTGTTCGACCTGCTGCAAGACGTCAGGCTTCCCGTCCGGCTTGTGGATCTTCACGCTGTGATTCTGCCCGTCGATGGTTGTGTCGTCGTAATCGAGGCCGAATTCCTCGTAAGCGGACGCAAGTATGCGAACCTCGTCAGCTTGCGACTCGATCCGCAGGTCGTCGTCCCCGGCATCGTGCCATCCGCCGACGTTCAGACCTGGGACGGTTTCGCCCGGCTGGAAAGTGGTCAGCGTCGACGCGCCCTGCGAGTAGCCGTCGAAATGAGTGTGATTGACGGGAGCCATGCGCGCGTCGTCAAGATGACACGCACCGTGCCACACGCGATACTGCTCTTCCACTTTCATGTGGCACATCTGGATGGGAAGGAAGTACTCCAGCACAGGCTGCCACACGCCACGCTCGTAAACGTCGTTCGCGATGCGAAATGGCTGCGTTCTACGGCCACGGTATTCGAGGACGTACATACCGGGGTTCGCAACCTTAGTGAAGTCGAATTGCAAGTAGTTATAGCGGAGGAACTTCCCCCAGGTGCGTGGCACAGCGGACAGGACCGTTTCTGTTCCGCCCTGCTCCGAGATCCGCTTAAGCGTCGCCGTGTCCTTTGCGACGTCGCCCTGGTCCAGCTCAATGACGGCGATTTTCTTCTGGTTCGGGTGATAGCCGACCTGCGACACGTGTACCACCGGCTCGGATTTCCAGCCGGGAATGGCGTGCGGCGTGACTACCCAATTGACGGCTCCGGTACTCACACCCGCCGGCACTGCCGCGCGCACGACGAACCAGCCGTTGTTGTGTTTATTGCGCGCATCGAGCAATTGAAGGTGGCCACTGCGGCTCTCAATCACAAGTCGCTGCTCGTCCGATTCCGGAGCGACGGAAAGGCGGCGCCCGGTCGCGATCGGCACTGCTTCCAGCCGACCGTCTATCACGGCGTCAGGTCCGTTGGCTTGGCGCGGAAATATGCCAGACTTGTCGCCGAGATACCATGCTCGGCCAAAGAGAGAGGTCGGATAGAGTTCGAGATTGAAGGCAATCTTTCCGTCGAGAGCTTGCGGCAGCGGCTGATCCAGGTCGACGATGATGCGGATGCTCTGGCCCTCTCCGCGCACACGCACGCGATAAGAAAGGTTCAGGTCCGGGTAGTCGATCGGATTGAAGCCCTTCTTGTTGCGATCAGGATCGGGAAAAACAAGAGAAGTGACGATCTCGTTTGCCTTAGTATCGACAATGCGCTTCACCAGTTTGGGCAATGGTTGCCACTGGCCGGGCGTGCGGTCAAGGCGAAGATCGCCATTCGTCGCGACCCGTTCGCCATTCTGAATGATGCTGATTCCACCCTGGTGGCCCTCGGGGTAGATATCCTGAAACGCCATGACGTTCAGGCCGGGCATCTCCAAATATTCCTGGCTGTTCAACTTTAGTTGCGGAGTGACCTTACTCTGCGCCGCCGCAGGGCAGCAAACAATGACCGCGATGACAAAACAGGCGAGAACGGCAGAAATAGTACGCATCGACCCTCACTAGAACGGATGTCGAACGACAATCATGCGAGTTTTCTAACGGGCGTCCGGAATTCGTTCCATTCGTCCGGGCGGGGAACATGTATCCCGCGATTCCGATAACCAGTCAGGAAAGCAGAGTAGGTTCCGATTGTCCAGCACCCGCAGCTACGGACCCTGCACGCGCGCCGCGAACGAGTGCGACGAATTGCTTTGCCGTCTGGGTGATCCAATCCAGATTACCTGATTCGAGCGCCGAGAGGGATACCAGTTCGCCTCCGACGCCGAGGGCAGCCGCTCCCGCCTTTATGAAGTCCGGCGCCGTCTGCAGATTCACACCGCCGGTCGGCACCATCGGTATGTGAGGCAGCGGACCCTTCAGGGCCTTGATGTATTTCGGCCCGCCGACATTGCCACACGGAAAGATCTTAATGACGTCGGCTCCGGCGTTCCAAGCGGTGATCACTTCCGTCGGCGTGAGTGCGCCCGCCATGATCAGAACATTCGATCGGTTCGCCAGTTGAATGGTGGCGATGTCGTATCCGGGGCTTACGAGGAAGCGCGCTCCTGCTTCAATACAGCGCTCCGCAGTGTCGCAGTCCAGTACAGTCCCCGCTCCAACCAGAATCTTGGAGCTCATGTTTTTGGACAGATCGGCAATCAGCTCGAGAGCACCGGGAACGGTCATGGTGATCTCCACGACCGGAATGTCGCCGGCACAAACAGCCTCGGCAGCCTGCGCCGCCTGGTCGGCCGACCGGGCCCTGATGACCGGAACCAGCCCGATGTTGAAGATGCATTGGCAGACGTCAGCTTTCGTCATCGTGTTCCCCAGACTATCGTGCAATACGCGCACCGCCGCCTTTCATCAGGT
>JAEZPW010000059.1 GCA_023441255.1 Acidobacteriota bacterium | reverse complement strand
GCCGATGCGACCGCGTTGCCTGCGGTCGGCGAGTTCCAGCGCGTCCTTGCCGATGTCCCGTGCTCCGGCACCGGCACGCTGGCACGTAATCCGGAGATCAAGTGGAAGCTCAAGCCGGACGATCTTGCGGATTTGCAACGCCGGCAGATGGCGATCCTCGCAGCCGCGCTAGACCGCTTGGCGCCGGGTGGACGCCTGATTTATTCGACCTGCTCGCTCGAGCAGGAGGAGAACGAACAGGTGGTCGAGAACGTGCTGCGAACTCGCGAGGGCCTCGCCGTGCTCGAAGTTGGTGAGTTGCTCCGGCAACTTTCCGCTTCCGGCGAACTCGCTTGGAACGGCATCGAATCGCTCACCCGCGGGCCTTATCTCCGAACACTTCCGGGCGTCCATCCTTGCGACGGTTTCTTCGCTGCGGTAGTTGAACGAACGCGTTAGCCGATAGTAAACGAAGCCAGTGCCGGGCGGGGATGCGGGCAACACACCGCTTCCGATCACTTCGTTATCACGCCACAGGCAATCCGGTCGCCTGCGTTACCTGCCGGATCAGTCTTCATATCGTCGGGCTTGGCGTGGATCACCAGTGCGGTGCCGCCGTTGGCGAACACGGAATTCGCGCCGCTTTCGAGCGTGACGTTAGGGTTCGTTACAGTGGTCCGCACCGTCCCGTCGGAAGCAACCGTGATGTTCCTCATGTCACCCGCGTGCGCGCCATTCGGGTTTTCGAGGCCGTGCTGCTTTGCTTCGGGGTTGAAGTGGGGGCCGGCAGACTTGAAATCGGGTGCTTCACACTTGGCGTTCTGGTGAATGTGCAGGGCGTGTTCGCCCGGAGGAAGGTTCTTGAGGTCGAGACGGATTTCGACGCCCTTCTTTGCCGAGGAGAGGGTGGCAGTGCCGACGCTCTCCCCTTTGCCATCTTTCAACTCGACCGGTTTCGACGTGCCAGCCGATGCAGCGGTGCAGACGAAGAAGACTGCGACGAGCAAACAAGCTTTCAAATTCGCCATTCTTGACTCCATATGCAGCGACAGATGCTTGTGTGCGGAAGACGGCTGCATTTTTGCTCTGCAGCAGAGCGATTCGTAATGCAGGGAACAGGGCTGCGCGGCGACAATCTAATGGCGACGTGAGATCACTGCGCCCGCACTCGACCACCCACGCGGGCCTCGATGACCTCGCCGATGCGTTTCAATGCGGCCACGCTCTGCGGCGCCTCATAACCGAACATCTGGAAGACGTGGGTCATGTTTTCGAAAGGCTCGAACGTTATGTCGGCGCCCTGCCGCTGCGCTTCGGCTACAAAGGCGACGATGCTGTCGTATAGGATTTCGGCGCTTCCGGCCTGAACGTAAATGGGCGGCAGTCCTCGCAGGTCGGCGTTGACGGGCGAGACTTCCGCGCAGGTACGCTGCTCGGCATCGCAAAACCACCCCGCCCAGTCGAGAAGCATGCGCGGATCGATCCAGTCGTATTTCGCGTTCTTCCAGATGCTTGGCCGGCCCACGTCTACGAACTCGGTCGCGGGTGAAAGGCATACGGCAAGTGCCGGCATGGCCAGATTCAACTCGCGCAACATGAGTAGCAGCGAAAGGGTGAGATTCCCTCCAGCTGAGTCGCCTGCGAGGACGAGTTGTTCCGGGGCAACCCCCTGCGCCAGAAGCCATTGGTAAGCTGCTAGCGCGTCTTCGCGTTGTGCCGGGAAATGGTGCTCGGGAGCAAGGCGGTAATCCACCGCAAAAGTGCGCGCGTTCGCCGCAAGCGTAATCTCCGAGATGAAGCCAGCGTAGGCCGTCGGATTGAACGAGTATCCGCCGCCGTGCAGGTAAAGGAGCGTGACAGGCGGGTCGGCGCTCGTTGGCGTATACCAGGCGCCGCGTACAGCGCCTTCATGCACAAGTGTAATCGCCACCTTTGCCGTGGCGGGCGAGGCGATCTGAACTGTGTCGAGGAACCGTCGCGCTTCGGCGCTGTTGTGCATGTCGAAAGCGGCCGACAGCTCCCGTTTTAGAAAGCAGGTCACAACCTCGACGAACCAGTTCCACCCTGGCAGCCGTGGCCCCTTCACCGCGCGGCGTAGAGTAACGCGAACTATGGCCTGCCACAGCAGGCGGGCGGCCCGCATGCGGTATCGGAAGGGACCGACGAGTCGAATGCGAGGAACTTGTGCATGCATACCGGCAGGCCTCATCGGCCGACGACCTCGCCTGAGCTAGCCCGGGGAAAGTCGGCCACGGGCAAGTACTTAAGCACCCAGGCATCTGCCGCGTGACGCCCGATTATACCGCTGGAGTACACTGTTCGGCTCCACGCAAGAGCGGAGGAACGTGATGCTTGCGAACGCATTTATTGGAAAGACGCAGGCGCCAACTGCTAGGGACTTAGCTGCGGAACTGGGTGAAACGAAGGTGTTGTGGGACCAGCTCGTGGCCGACATGACAGCCGAGCAGACCATCGATGTGCAGGAATGGAACTCCTATTCGCCGAAATACGGCTGGTCGCTCAGGCTGAAGCACAGGAAACGGACCATCATTTATATGGTGCCTTACCATGGTGCGTTTTCAGTTGCGTTCATCCTGGGCGGCAGGGCAGTGGAGGCCGCGTGTAAAAGCAAACTTCCGGCAAGAGTCATCAAGATTATTGAGGAAGGTAAGCAGTATCCGGAGGGGCGTGAGGTGCGCATCCAGGTGAAGGGTGTGCGAGACCTCCCGGCGATCATCAAACTGGCCGCCATTAAGCTGGAGAACTGAGCACAACGCTGCGTACAATGTAGGGACGGGCCCAACTTGCAGAACGAGGTGGTGCCATGCCAACCAGCTCTCCCGCGATCGCTCGCGCTACACGCGCCGATATCGATGATTTTCTCTCTCACAAACGCTTTGCTGCCGTCGGGCTCTCCCGCGATCCGAAGGACTTCACGCGATCGCTGATCGCCGAGTTCGAGCGGCAGGGCTACGAAGTCGTGCCTGTCAATCCCGCTGCCAGTGACATTGGCGGCAAAACATGCGTCACGCGGGTTCAGGAGATTGTGCCTCCGGTTGACGCCGCGCTGCTGCTAACCGCGCCCGCAAGAACAGACGAGGCGGTACGCGAGTGCGCTGACGCCGGTGTTACGCACGTCTGGATGTACGGCACCAGCGGCGCAGGCGGACAGGGCGCCGTGACTTCGACCGCCGTCGACTATTGCCGCCAACATGGAATCAAATTGGTTGTCGGGGAATGCCCGTTCATGTTCCTTAAAGGCAGTGGCTTTCCCCACCGGATGCATGGGTTCATCAGGAAGATATTCGGGAGTTACCCGAAGTGACGTTTTTTTGCCGGGCAGTCAGGGCGGGGTGCGATGAAAGTCGCAGATGCTTCAACCGTGCGAGCTTCAGTGATTACCAATTCGTTGTGAACGCGTCTCACGGAAGAGGGCAGGAAGTGCGGCGCTGCGCGTGTGCGAGGCTGTAATAAATGAAAGAGAAGATAACCGTCTACGAAAAGCCGACTTGTTCGAAGTGCCGCGAACTGAAAAAGCTGCTGACCGAAAAGGGCGTGGAGTTCGAGGACGTCAACTACTTCGAGCAGCCCCTGTCGGCGGCAGTGTTGAAGGACCTGCTGCGCAAGGCGGGAATCCGCCCGCGCGACGCCGTTCGCACGAACGAACCGGCGTACCGTGAGTTCGTCGGCAAGCGCGAGCTTTCGGATGACGAACTGATCTCGTTGATGGTCGAACATCCGGAGCTTATCCAGCGTCCCATCGTTGTGCGCGGCAACAAGGCCGTACTCGCGCGTCCGGCGGAGCGGCTCAAGGACATCGGCCTTTAGCAGTTGTGACAGCGCGCCCCTTCCACTGCCCAAAGGAGTCTGCGAGTGCCACATCGGCGCCTAGCCGTCCTGCTGGTCCTGACGCTCGCGTCCCTTGCGCTGGCGCAGGACAGCCCAGCCCTGTTCCGCTACAGGCTGCAGAAGGGCGACCACTACATTTACTGCGAGGTATTCCAGCGCAACATCAACACCGGTACCGGAGTGATCCGCACCCGACTGGTGACGCTCAATCACGTTCTCGTTCTCGACTCATCAGGCGAGCGTGCCACAGTAGCCTTTCAGCGTAACCGCCAGTCAGCTGAGCTGCTGGAAGATCGCGAGGGTGGCAAAGACCGGCTCTCGCGCGAACTGCCCAAGTTCGACGAGCGCATGGCGAAGCGCCCGGCTGCCTTCGCCGATGCCAACGTGTATACCACGGCGGGTGTACCGCTTCAGCCGCTGCAAACCGTGCGGGAGGGCAACAGCGAAATTCTTTATGCAGCGGACGAACTGCCGCCACTACCTCCGCTCGCGGTGCGAATGGGAAGTGAATGGACAAATGAACGCGTGAGCCGGCGCATGAAGTTTGCCGGATTCGAAGGCCCTGAGCATTGCGCCACTTTCGACGACGTAGGGGGCCCTGGCGGTCCTCGCGCCAACTACACCTTCTGTCCGCAGACCGGGTTGATGCGAAGGCTCGATTTCGAAGGCGACTACGCCGGATTCGGGCGCACCCGCTTTCACGAAACGCTCTCGCTGGAACTGGTGGACTTCCGCAGGAATGAAAGCGAAGCTGCGTGGCTTGCGGATCCGCAGACGCAACAGGGCGCGCTCGCCGCCTACCTTCTCCCCGGCACACCCCGTCCTGACGCGGCACTGCTCGCGCCGCTTCTGAAGCCGTCTGTTGCTCCCGAGGTGCAGGCGATGGCATTGTCTGTCATGCGACGGCACGGCCTACCTGTTCCGGCAGAAACGCGCACAACTCTGGCGAACAGCAGCAACGATCAAATCCGGCGAATCGTCGCGAACTTTCGGCCGACAGCAGACCCACCCGTCGCAGAAGTCTGCCAGGCAAGTGCGCAACGTACGTGGGCCCCGCAAAAAGCCGGCACCACGCTGCGTGACATGAAGACCCCGGACTTCGCCGGACGCCCGTACATGATGCGCGTTCCTGCCGATTACACCGGAGATCAACCTTTCCCGCTAATCATCTATCTGAGCGGAGGCGGCGGTAAGGCATTCGACGCGGCGCTGACGGCCGACGATGCCATACGCGGCACTGGGTATCTTGCGCTCTATCCTCAGTCGAACGGCGATCTGTGGTGGGAGACCAGATCGACCGCAATGTTTCCTGCGCTGCTCGACGAGGTTCTCCGCGAGTTCCACGTTGACACCAACCGCGTTTACCTGACCGGATTCAGCAACGGCGGCACGGCATCGTTCTACTACGGCACGCTCTGGCCGCAGCGGTTTGCCGCCATTTCATCCCTGATGGGAACTGGTGTGAAGTCGCCAGCCTCCTCTGACGACTTGCCCGCGAAGAATCTCGCAGGCGTGCCGCTGCTGCTCGTTCACGGCGACCGCGACGAAATCATCCCCTACACGGCTTCGACGCTCACCTTCGACGAGATGAAACGCGTTCATCCACGCGTGCCCCCAGAGTTGCACATTCTGAAAGGAAGAGAGCACGACATTACGCTGCAGAGCGATGACGGGCTGACCCTGCCATTCCTTCAGCGGTTCCGTCGCGATCCCTTCCCCCGCGACATCTCGGCCCGCTTCTCGAACGCGAAGTACACGCGGCACTACTGGGTCGAAGTAACAGCCATGGCCGGTACTACGGCGGAAGTGGAAGGCCATATACGCGACGGGAACACGATCGAACTGAAGACCCACGGAGTCAAAGAACTGCGCCTGCTGCTTCGGCCTGAACTGGTCTCCGACTCCGCTCCTGTTCGCGTGCTGGTAAATGGAAAAGAGAAGTTCGTGGGAGCGCTGAAGAAAGATTGCGGCACGTTCGAACGCTCCCGTGCCAGGTATGCCGACGACCTTCTTGCGTATAGCGCCGAGGTGACGCTCGACCTCTCCCACTAGCCTCGCGGCAGGTTGCAGAGGGCTCTGCAGGGCGGAACATGACTCCGGGCGTCTGCGGGGAACAATCCAACGACGGTCAATACTGCCGTCGTTACGGTTGTCCGCTGCGAATGCAGCATCGTCTAATCGGCGGCGGTACGGCGCATGGAAACCAGTTCCTGCATTATCTGGATCTCAGGTTCCCCTTGAACGCCGGCCTTTTTCATCTCAGCCTTCAGTTCGGCTGACTTCAGGAACCTGTCGGCACGATCGGCAGTGTCCCATTCGAAAAAGAGCGTCAGGTTGGAAGGTTCTCGGAGGTCGTGATAAACGCGAAAGCTGCATTCTCCGGCTGACTTGCGCATCATGAACGCCGAGTCGAACACCGCCTTCCAGGCCTCAAAACTGGCAACTTTGTGGCGGATCAGCACATGAACCATGACTCGCTCCAGTCTCGTAACGCGAGAATATTGCGTGAAGAAGCATATACCCGGAGCTGCCGAAGGAACAAACGCCCAGTCAAAGCGAAATTGCAAATTGCAGATTGCAGATTGTAAATTGCAGATTCGTGAGTGGCCGAATGTCGAGTTTGCTTGCAGCTTGGTGTTGGCCACAACCTTGGCGTCTGGAACCGTTTAATCTGCGATCATCAATCTGAAATCTGCGATGCGCTCAGTGTCTCGTCGAAAGAATGCCCAGAATCTCCTTCAGCCCCTGCTTCAGGCGCCGAAGTTCCTCGACTGGTGGCCGGGAGGTGCCAAATGGAAGTGCGGCCTGGTTCCGCGACGCCTTGGCTTCCTGTTTCAGTTGCGTGCGCGCGCCGGCGATAGTGAATCCCTCTTCGTAAAGAAGCTTCTTGATGCGAAGCACATTCTGCACGTCCGAGCGCCGGTACATGCGCTGCCCGGTGCTGCTCTTCGTCGGCTTCAATTGCGGGAACTCGGTTTCCCAGAAGCGTAGAACGTAAGCCGGAAGATCGCACAGTTCGGCCACTTCGCCGATGCGGAAATACAAGCGGTCGGGGATGACCACTTCAGCGCTTCTTGCCTTGCCGTTTTTTGTTTTCGTCGCAGGCATCACTAATCGCTCGTCAGAGCCCGTTGCCGCGAGTATAACGCGATACGGTCCGTTTGAAGCCCCGATGTTTACGCTTTAAGCACGTAATTTGAGAGACAAACCTGAAATTGCAGATTGAAGATTTGCACCACGACGAGTGATGCCGTTTGGCGCGGCTTTCCGATCTGCGATCTACAATCTGAAATCTGCAATCCCAAAAAGCCTAAGGGCGTCCGCCGCTGCGAACGCCCTTTTTGGTGGCCCGGATCGCGGGCTAGCCTGCCCGCGCTAACAACTACTTTTTCGTCTTCTTTGCGGCCTTCTTCGTTGCTTTCTTCTTCGCCGGCATGTTGCCTCCTCTTTACCTTCTCCCTTGAAGGTTTCGATTGTTGGCCCGACAGCAACTACATTCGTCGCCCAACTTCTTGAATGGGCAACATCACTGCCACAAGATATTGCGGGTTGTTGCAGACGATGTCAACAAAAAAGTGAAATTTTTTTGGTTCAGGTCGCTTTTTTTGTGCTAGCGCCTAATCACAACTCCGAGTGATAGGAGATTGCAGATTCAAAGATCCGTTGAGGTCAGATCTGCGATCGCTGAGGTCATCGAATCTCTCGGCAACACCTCAGACGATGTTCGGGACGAAATCGAGTGATCATCCCGTCAGGCGTGGTGGTTCCTCTGTGAGACAGCACGAAGGATCGTGCGCAGCGCGTGCCGTGTCCGATGAAGAGACGTTCGTATGAGTGAAAACGCTGGCTACACTTTTGCGTCTGCCGCCAGATCGAGTGCTCGGTCGATTCGCCCCAGCACCTTCTCCCGCCCAAGCACTTCCAGCGTCTCGAATAACGGGGGTGCGTTCTTCTTGCCCGTCACGGCCACGCGAACAGGCGTGAACATCTGGCCTGCCTTGACCTTCATCTGCACGGCCGCAGCGCGGAGTGTTTGTTCGAGCGACTGGCGATCGAAGCCGTCGCGCGCGAGCACCTCGCGCGACTTCTTCAGGATCTCCAGTGCCATAGTAAGGTCGCCTTTCTGCGGGACGAGGTCGGCCGCATTGTAGTTCGCGAGCTCGTCGGCGAAAAAGAAATCGGCGACGATGAGCACGTCGCACAGCAGCTTGATTCGTTCGCGGATCAGAGGTGTGATGGCAAGCATCTTCTCCGGCGAGACGTCGTACCCGGCTGCACGCACCACAGTCAGCAGCCGCGAGCTCAGTTCCTCGACCGGCAGCGAACGGATGTGCTCAGCGTTAAGCCAAACGGCCTTGGGATCGAACGTTTCTTCGGGCGTTGCAGCCGGTTCCTTGAAATTGACAACGGCATTTGCCCGGTTGATGCCCTCCAGCGAGAACGCCGCCGTCAGCTCTTCGATGCTCATCTTCTCGCGATCATTCTTTGGCGACCAGCCGAGCAGGCACAGGAAGTTGATGAACGCCTCGGGCAGAAAGCCCGCGTCGCGATAGGTGGTCACGCTGACCACCGGACCGTGGCGGCGTTTCGACAGCTTGGTCCCATCCGGAGCAACCAGCAGTGGCAGGTGCGCGAACTCGGGCACTTCGGCGCCCATCGCTTCAAATATGAGCACGTGCTTGAAAGTGTTCGAGAGGTGGTCTTGCCCGCGGATGATGTGGCTGATGCGCAGGTCGGCGTCGTCGGCGCAGGACCCGAGATGGTAGGTCGGCATCCCATCCGACCGGAGCAGGGCGAAGTCCTCTATGTCGTTGGTCGAACGCGACTGCTCCCCATACACGGCATCAACGAAGTTCACCTGCCGCTCGGTGTCGCGCGGCACACGAAAACGCAGTGCAAAGGGCTCACCTGCAGCCGCCCGTCGATCGCTCTCCTCGCGCGACAGTTCCCGCATCTCGGGATTGAACAACCAGGCTCCGCCCGCGTTGGTAGCGCCGCGATCGGCGGCGATCTGCTGTGCCTGCTCTGTGACGTCGCCACGTGCCGGCGCAAAATCGCGATAGGCCAATCCCTTCCGAAGAATTGAGTTCGCCAACTGGCGATGAAACTCCAGGCGCTCCGATTGCTTGTACTCCTCGTCCCACCCGAGACCAAGCCAACGCAGGCCGTCGAAGATAGAGTTGACGGACGCTTCGGTGTTGCGCTCGACGTCGGTGTCGTCCAGACGCAGAATCATCGTCCCGCCATTCCGGCGGGCAAAAAGCCAGTTGAAGATGAAGGTACGGGCACTACCCACATGGAGAAAGCCGGTGGGAGACGGCGCGAATCGGACTCGCAGCATAAGTCGTCAGTATAACGTTTCCAAATTCCGCAGCCCACGATCGCCAGTTGTGATCAGCCACTCGAGTTTTCCCCGCGCTTGATTCGGCAACGTTCAGTTATAATGACTGAGCTGCCAACCAGCGCCGTCCTGGCGCGACCTCGCGGAGAGGTGGCCGAGTGGCTGAAGGCGGCGGTTTGCTAAACCGTTATACGGGCTAATACCTGTATCGAGGGTTCGAATCCCTCCCTCTCCGCCAGATTTTTGATCCCAATCACTTACGCCTCAATTCACCCTAGCGGGTGCTGTGCTTTCATCGGGGTTTGGTGTCCCGAAGGTGTCCCGAATGATCTCCTGAGCCTGAATCGTATCCGGAATGCTGCCTTCCAGCTTCGCCATTGAATTGCGGACATCATCGGCAGCGGTCTTGATGTAGTACGTCGCCGTGGTGCTCACGTTTCCCTGGCGAAGAATGCGCTCAATCACCATGTCCGGCACGCCCAAGCGATACAGGTTGCTCCCCAATCCTCGCCGCGCCGCGTGCCAGCCGTGCCATTCGCGAACACACCCTCACCGAACCTCACCGGACAAACTCACCTATGCGAGGAAAGTAAAGACGGGCGGTTCGGTTGCAGCACTTAGGAAGATTCGGGAGGGGGACTCACAATCCGTGGGTACTTGGTAGGTTGGGTATTCGATTCCCACTCCCGGCACCACCTAAGCGTTGTTTCGAGGGTTATAGCGCTGTACGAGCGAGTACCGGGCATTCGCGCACCTCGCATCGTGATCGATTTCGTGAGCAATCTCGACGGTCGTTCTTCGTCGAGGGGGCAGTCTGCCTGTAGCACTTGCAGCACTTGGCTCAAAACGGATCACCTGAAGCCGAGATGCCGTGTTCGGTTCATTTCGGGGTCAGTCGCACTGCTTCCGCGGCAGAACTGCAATTGCGCGGTACGTCGCTCTGCGCCTATCCCCATCGGCGAGCCAGGCGCCAGAGTCATGGCGCCGTCCGACGACACTCGTTGAACAGCTATCTGTTGGCCGGTCGGGCTTCGGGTGGCAGTGAAGACCAAAGTCCCCGAACGATCAACGGTCCGCTGGCCGTTATTGCAAAAGGAGAACCGGGAACGGGAGTCAGCGCTCCGTTCGGGGCAATTGCGAGAACTTCGATTCCCGAGCCCGTTAGCGCGAACAGGAATTGGTCGTGGGCTGAGACAGCCATGGCGGACACGGGACGGGTGCTGCCGATCGCGAACGGAGAACCGGGAATGGGCGTCAGCGCTCCTCTGAAAGAGACCTTGAACGCGGAGATGGTATTGCTCTCGCAGTTGGAGGCGAAAACCCATTGGCTGTTGGGGGACACAGTGATCGCGTCGTTGGTCGAAGCGCCCGAGCAGGCCGCACCACCGGTCGGAAAAGGCGAACCAGCAACCGCCGTGAGCGAGCCGTCAGCGCCGACGCTGTAGGCCGAAATGGTGTTCACGGCAGTCGCATTGTTTACGTAGAGCGTTTCGAGCGGTTGTTCCGATGTCGGATTCCTGTTCGCGGCAACTCCCTTTCACCCGATTGACAGTGGCCGACACCGGGACAGGCATTCGCCGTAGCGATTACACTCACCTCTTCAATCCCTTCGTCACGACGAAACTGGCGGTCGGCACGGGACTGGGTCTTTGGGTCAGTGAGGAAATTGTCGTGAAGCAGGGAGGCCGTATCCGCATGCGTAGTGTCGAAGGCAAAGGATCGGTCTTCTGCGTATTCTTGCCCAAGGGTAACCATTTCGCAGCGGTATAATCGCCGCCGTTGTGCTCCTCCAACACGGCGACATCATTGGTCAATTCGCAGTTCTCACCCTGCTCATTGCAGTCGGACTCCTCGTACATCACCTGAAGCGCAGGCGTCGGCACTGGATACCCGTTACGGGCACCGTCAGCACCCACCAAACTTTGAAGAGCTGCTGCGACGAAAGGCCCAATGAATTGTTTGCGGCAGTGACCTACACGTATAGGGTCCGGGAGAAGGTGTATTGGGGAGAGTTCCAAGAGATAGTAGACGACGAATGTGCCGCGCGGCGCGTCTTTGACCGATTCCCCAAAGGCAGCCCGATCTCGTTGCTCCATGATCCGAAGCGTCCGGAGCTGTCATCACCGCGCTGAAGTACAGGATGATAATCAAGAAATGCTTTTTAGGTAGTCGGAGGCGCAGTCCAAACCTCACCTGCCTCGACTTGCTCGGGTACCTGGTGAACCCAACTTAACAACGAAGAAGCGTTCGGGAACAGGACACGCCACAGGGGCAGTCCCAATGTTAAAGCCGTTCCTTGCGCTGTTCGGCTTTTCAGCAATCTCCGCAAAGGCTTGCGAGCCGTTCGGGACCGGAAGTAGCAGCAACGGCGAGGGACAACTCGCGATGTGTTCGTGTTTTCATTGTTGGCGATTACCACGTGACGGCAGCACAACCTTAGCACGCAGCAAACCGTCAAATGAACAAGCCCCTGAATTCAACACAACGGAGTGACGCATGAGTATCTTCACGATTCTGTTCGTTGTTCTGCTGCTTGCATGGATTTTGGGGTGGGGCGTTTTTCACGTCGCGAGCGGGTTGATCCATCTCCTGCTTATCGTCGCTGTGATTGCGCTGATCTTGCACTTCGTGCGCGGAGCAGCGCGGACGGTCTGAGTGGTGGTTACATGAGAAGCAGGACAGAGAATTATATGAAGGGATTCTTGTTTGGCCTCGGGATTGGCTTTGGACTGGGCGTGCTGTTCGCACCTATGCGCGGTGAGGAAGTACGCGAACTAGCTGCGGTACGCGCAAGCGAGATAGCCGATAAAGCCCAGCACCATTATGGTCGGGTGCGGGACGTTGCTGACAAGGCAATGACCGCGGTTCGTAGCGCCGCACGCGACGAGGCGAAGACCGGCACCGAAGCCTGAGCCTTTGGCCCACGTCCGTTATTCTGAATCAGCCCGTAATCGCTCTCCGCCTATGTGGGTGTGAGCGTCGTGGTGCTGGGTGGTCACGGACGCGCACGCCGCAATGCCCTGCACCAAATAGGTCGTGGCCCTGCACCAAATAGGTCGTGTTCAGTTGGCCGCAGAAACTCAGAAGGCAGCGTTTTTGCGTTTTTGCCTAGAGAAGGAGCCGCCTTGCTGATCCCTTCACCTGAGGTTACGGAGAGGGAACGTCAGGATTGCTTCTGAGACAAACCAAACAATTTGCAGATCGAAAACCGCACCTCGTGAATTGACTTGCAACAGCAGTGCCACTGCCGAGCCGGCATCACTTTGCCTCAGCTTCTGCCTTTTCACGACTCACGGTTGCAATAAATGGCCGAGCGGCGGGTGGCGTCTTGAGCTGGCCGGTAAGCGCAGCCTCCTGCGTTGCACCCTTTCCGTAGATCGCGGTCATAGAGTCATCGTCCTGGCTGATTTTGGCTCCCTTCAAAGTTAGACCCGCAAATGCGCCCTTGCTGCGCGAATAGGTCAGAATCTGAGTGTCAAGTTTCCAATCCGTACCCGCCGAAGCGTGACGCCCCACCGGACCTGCTGCCGCCGAGGCATCACCGCCAACTTCAAACTTACTGGACAGCAGATGC
>JAEZPW010000100.1 GCA_023441255.1 Acidobacteriota bacterium | reverse complement strand
CATTCAATGGTGATTCATGTCACAGGTTAAAGTGCTGAAAATGCTGGGGCAATGAAGTCGCGGAACTCGGGCGGGAGATGCCGCGACGCAGAAGAGCCGGCTTGGGGGCCGGCTCGAGTTCACCGATCAGAGGTTACTTCGCGAGAACATCCGCCAGTTCGGTCAATCCGGGCGGAAGAGGCTTCTTGTTGCGGATCACGACGTCGAGAGGGGTTGTGGTGATTTCGCCCTTATTGACGCCGACCAGCACTCCGCTGGCGCCCCCGGCAAGGAAATCGACGGCAGCGGCGCCGAGTCGAGTCGCAAGCATGCGGTCTGCGAATGTGGGGGTGCCTCCGCGCTGCACGTGACCGAGGATGGTCGCGCGCAAGTCGAACCCGAGACGCTGGTGATGCTCGCGGAAATAGTGTTCGAGCTTATCGGCGTTGTACTTGGCGCCCTCGGCGACCACGACGATAGCATGGGGTTTGCCTCGGCGATACGCTTCCCGGATCTCCTGCGCAATCGACTCCGGATCGGTCTCCACTTCGGGTATCGCAACCGCTTCGGCACCGCCGGCGATAGCGGCCATAAGTGCAAGGTAGCCACAATCACGACCCATCACCTCGACCAGCATGGCGCGCTGGTGCGAAGAGGCCGTTATCTTCAGGCGGTCGATCGCTTCCAAGGCAATGTTCAGAGCGGTGTCGACTCCGATGGTGATCTCCGAGCCGTAGAGATCGTTATCGATAGTGGAGGCGACACCCACGACGGGGAAACCCATCTGATTGAGCGCATTCGAGCCAGTTTGCGAACCGTTGCCCCCGATCACGACGAGGGCCTCAATGCCGGCTTGGTGTAGTGCGCGAATGGCCTTTTCACGGCCTTCCTCGGTCCTGAACTCCGAAGACCTGGCGCTGCCCAGCATCGTGCCGCCACGCTGAATCATGCCGGCCACCTCACGGCGACCCAGTTCTGTAAAGCTTCCGGACATGAGACCCGCATATCCCTGACGAACGCCATAGACGCGCCAGCCCCGTTCGGTTCCCGTACGCACCACAGCGCGAATCGCGGCATTCATTCCGGGCGCATCGCCCCCGCTTGTCAACACGGCGATTGACTTCACCGTTCCTCCAGCATGTTTGGTTTCGACCATTTATATCAGGTGAGTGCCCGGATAGCATGTGCTTTGAGAACAGCCGGCCGTGATGGCAGGCGCACCGAGGTTGGTCATAGGAGTGGGCGGAAACAGCAACACTGTCCGATTCGGGTCTGAGAACGCTACTGCAAGGCGATTCCGACACCTTGCCTGACCGGCTCAGGAATCCTTTTCTCCAGGTTCTGCGCCTTCTTGGGGATGATTTTGCGGGCAAATCTTTTTAGGTCCGGGCTAAATTCGCGCAGAACGTTTGCGGTGGCGTCCGACCCCATACCGCCAACGAATCGTGTCATGGTCTCCGACAATCCTCGATCGCGGTTAGGATAGTAGGAATTCTGCACTGAGCTGGTGAACAGAACGCCAAGAACCTGCGAGTAATTGAACATCTCCCGGTTGTCATCACTGCGCGTGACCAGCACACGCGTGCCGGCGTACCATGCCCGCGGAAAGACGCCTTGCTTGTTCGAAGGGTGATAGCGGGGATCCTGCCGAAAAATCACAGGTAGAGCGAAGCTGCTGAAGAAGGTGCGAATCTCAGTGTTCGCCAGGCTGGCACCGAATCGCTTTCCCCAGCCCTGCATTCCTCCGCCATATTCGTAGTAGCCGCCCCACATCTGCGCCCAGGTTGCATTGGTAGCTGCCGAGGCAAACGTATAAGGTGAATACGTCCGCTTTACGAACGTCTCAAACTTCTGGTGTGTAGTGAGCCGCACTGCCGTGGACGGGGCGTCCGGCAGCTGCGGTGTCGCTTGCTGCCGAGGCGGGGCATCCTGCTCTAGGCCATTACCCGTGCGGACATCGCTTGTAGCGGGCAGATTTCGCGCAACGGGGGATGGCGCGTCGGGGGTGGGATTCTGAGCAGGGGCGAAAGCCACCAGCGCCAGTACCATCAACGACGTACGCCAAAATAGGACCATGCGTCCCCTGCCCGGACTCGAAAGTTGAAAGGTCGTTCTCAGTATCAAGTATGAAGCCAAACCGTGGCCAATGGTTTCTCAGGGCAGTTCTGGCTTGAGTCGTCTTCCCTTTGCGGGAATCTTCACGCTCATCATCAGCAACGCGTAGGGCATCTCGGTGAACGCATCAAAACACCCTAGTTCGTGACGTTCGAGGTCCTACATCATTGACCCATACTGCGGGACAGCAACATAATGGCGAAGCTCTGGTACCCGCTTTTCTGAGTGGTGCAACGTGACCAATGGATCCGACAACAAAGAACGCCGTGCCCCGTTCGAGAACATGGGACGCCGCATGGACGAGGAGATCGAGAAGCTGATCTCTTACCTGAACGACGAAGTGGTGCCTACAGTCCGGCAGCACTCGAGCAACGGTCTACGAATAGCTGCGGACCGCTTGCGTCAGTTTGCAGACTACATGGACGAGAGAGAGGAACCGATTGGGCGCGACCACGAGTCCGACAAGGATATAGGATCCTGAACTTGCGCCGGTATCTCCTCGCGTCTGTAGTCCTGTGCCTTGCTGTGCTCGCCGGTTGCGGACACAAGAAGAGTGCTCGCGTCGCTGTGCCTCCTCCGCCGCCGATCGAGGCGGGAGGCACGAGAACGAGTCCCACTCCGCCCTCCGAAAAGGAGCCTCCGGTTCAGGAATTTCCGGCCGATGCGAAACCGATTTACGTCGAGACCGGAATAGCCAGCTGGTATGGGCCCCCGTATCACGGACGAAAGGCAGCGAACGGCGAAGTGTTCGACACGAACCGAATGACAGCGGCGCATCGCACGCTGCCCTTGAACTCGATCGCGCGGGTGACGAACCTAAAGACGGGGCATTCCACGGTTGTGCGCATCACCGACCGTGGTCCGTTCATTGAAGGACGTATGCTCGACCTTTCGGTGGCCGCCGCGAAAGCAGTCGACGTGTGGCGCCCCGGACTCGCGACGGTAAAGCTCGAGGTGATGCAGGCGCCTGCAGCTGTCGACGTGGGTGGCCGCTGGTGTGTCCAGATCGGCGCCTTCGCGAACAAGGCTGAAGCAGCCAAACTCAAGGACAAACTAACGCGCCGTTATCACACCGCGCAGGTTCTGCAGTTCACAGGTCCTACGGGTGACTGGGTACGGATCCGTGTACTGGACGACGACAAGAAACGCGCACAAGAAGTCGTGCGTGACACAAGCACCACAGAAGGCTCCATTTTTCTGGTGAGGCTAGACTGAGGCGGGGCCGGCAACAGTCGCGGAGGACCGATGTCCGACTGTCTGTTCTGCAACATGATTGAAGGCAGGGTGCCTGCGAGGAAGGTCTACGAAGACGACCTTGTCTTCGCATTTCACGACATTCGTCCGCAGGCGCCCACGCACATTCTCATCGTGCCGAAGAAGCACATCCGCGGACTGAAAGAAGCTCAGCCCGAGGACTCGGAAATCATCGGTTACTTGCATATCATCGCAGCACAACTTGCCCGCGAGCGCGGAATCGAGGAGGGATACCGGACCGTGTTCAACGTGGGCCCGCTGTCGGGGCAATCAGTGTTCCACCTTCACCTGCACCTGATTGGCGGACGAGCCATGACCTGGCCTCCCGGCTAGTTCACGCGATCGCAACCTGTCCCGCTGGACGGCCGAAGGATCTCTGCCAGACGGCTGAAAGCAACGTGAATCCAGGCGAGATACGCGCCAAGCCGTCCACAACTTCCTCGATGTCGCGCCACTGTGCCGCCTGCAACTGCCGGCAAGCGGCTCGGTGGTCGCGCACAGGCAACCCGACCATCAGTCCGGTCGTGCGCTTTGCGACTTCTTCGCGAGCCCTTACAAACCCAGCGTCGCTGATCAGTTTCTTGCTGTCCATCCACACGGACGCCAGGTAGGCGGGGTACGGCGCCAGCGTGCGGTAGATGCTCAATACATTGTGGAGGCCCAATGTCCGTTTGATATCCGAATAGATCAGCCAGACACGCAGCCCCGCCTCGGACTCGTTCGGAATGTGAAGCGTGACCATCCGCGACAGCGCAGAGGCCTGCTTACCCGCGGTAATGCGTCCTCGTTGTCCCCCGGCATAGCCACGCTGCATGAGCCGAGTAAACAACGCCATTTTGGCTAATCCGCGAGTGAAGGTGGCGACAATTGCGCCGAGTTGCTCGATATCGTTGTAAGAAAATTTCTGGCCCGCCAGCACGCGTTCCTGGTCAGAAAACTTCCACCCGCCGGAGATTGCCTGAGACCGGCAGTACTCTTCAAGAGCTTTTGCGGCGGCCTGAAACTCCTTCGAGCGTGCCACCGGGGCCAAATCGTCCCACATCACCTTCAGATAATCCGGCACTCCAGCCAGCAACTTGAAGACGGTAGGCACGTAAGGCAGGTCGAAGCTCGACCGGATGTCACCATAAAGACGGCGCAGTTCCGGCCCTACTTCGTGTTCCTCGTACATGCGGGTCAGCGGCATTGGAACGAGCCCTCGCTAGGTGAGTTGCCAAACGGGTCCGCCCAAGTTGCCAAAGAACTCAACCTTGCGTGATCAGGGCAAACGCCGCCGCTTGACAAATAAGTAACCATGCGGAGGTCAGGTGCCAGTTCCGCACGTTGCGCTGTCGAAAGAAGGTCGGCCCCGCTAGACGACCTCTTCCTCTTCGGTCGCCGCGTGACGCCGCAACAACTGGGGCAGGTTTTGAGAAAAGGCCGAACGCGGCAACACCATATCGCAGCCCGCTTCCTGTGCCTTCATCTTAAGGTCGCCCTGGACATGAGACAGGAAGCCAATCACGTTGGTGTGCTTTTTCAGTTTCGACTTGAGCTTGGAAATCAAGCTGATCGGCTTTATGGAATTGTTATTCAAATCAACGATGATGAGCGACGGTTTCTGATCGCCGTTCTGCTCCAGGCGATCCAGTATGTCTTTCTCGGTCTTCACGAACTCGACTTTGACGTTGAGCTTGCGTGAAACCTCCTGGATCTTTGCCAAAAAGAAGAGGTCATCGACGAAAGCAAATATCTTCGTTTCCGCCGGTGTATTCGAGGTTGGCAAAGGTTCCGGATCAGGCTGCACATACTGGGTGCCGAAGCCCGGCCCCCGTCCGCGTCCGCGCTGCTGGCGACCGCCGACCTGGCCGTTCTGTCCGTTGAGAGCAGCCCGGTAGCTATGGTCCATTGGGGCGGTGTAGATGCCGCCGCCGGTCCGGTCATTGCGCTGGTTCTGGTGGTTTTTTCCGTGTTGGCCGGGGCCACGCTTGCCGTGCTGCCGCCGCCCGCGACGCCCCTTGCCTCTTCCTCCCGTGCCGCCACGGCCGCCCGAGGGATGATTCGGTCCAATGTTCATAATCTCTCTTTGACCCGCCACTTGCTGCGGGATGATGGTGCCTGCCCGGACCGCGCTGAGCAGAAAGCTGGGACCGGGTTGACTCGCGTCCGCGTCACTGGTCGCGTTACCGCTCACGATCGGTTCACGCCTAGATTCGGAGTCGCGACTGGTATCTGAAATCTCTCGTCCGTTGAGCGCTCTGGAACTGCTGCGCGCGGAAGGCCTGCACGGGGTCGTGCGGCGCTTGGAGGACAACCAGATGGTACGCGCGCTGCGCCGTGAAGCGCAAGCGAAACCTTTGGTGCACCCCGATCATAAGATGCGCGGCGAGCGCCAAAGGAACGTGAAAATGGTGTGCTTCCCCTGAAGGCGGCGAAACGGCAAGGGCCAGGCAAATGGCCGGAGATAGCGCCGCCGGCATTGCACGACTGGTTTGTCGGGGACTACTGCAACAATTCGCGATGACGCGATGCGGCCGATCTGACCGGCAAGTTGCGCGGTCTCGATACGCGTCTTGCGGACTCAACGCGATTGCGGCCATTCTGCTTGGCTTGAAATAACGCCGACTCGGCTGACCGCAGCAGCGCATCTTCGTTGGTGACGCCCGATTCTGCGCTTGTCGCCAGTCCGAAACTGGCGGTGACGCCGCTACTTGAACCGGAGAATTGCGTCGTGACCTCCGCGATCATAGCCCGGAGGCGCTCACACATGGCGAACCCATTGGACAGGGTGCAATCGGGTGCAATGATAAGGAACGAATCCCCTTCGGTGCGTCCCAGCCAATCGTAAGGCCGCACAGCGTTGCGCATGCGGGTTGCCACATGCCTGAGGAGCGCATCACCTGCGTCTCGACCGTTACTTTCGTTGTATTCTGCGAAGCGGTCAAGGTTGACCAGTGCTACCGCCATGCTGACGCCGTCCCGACTGCTGCGTGCAAATTGCCCCGCAAGAAACTGCAGTATGGCCGCGCGATTCCAGAGCCCAGTCAGCCGGTCATGGCTGGCTTCTTCGCATGCCTGCGACTCCGCTTCCAGCAAGCGACGCTTCATGTCGGCGACGCGGGCGGCATTTCGCATCCTTAGACGCAACTCAACCAGATCTACAGGCTTAAGGAGAAAGTCGTCACACCCATCCTCCAGTGCAACTTCGCGCTCGTGGTCCTGGCTGGAGACGAGGGCGATGATGTAAGCAGAGCGCACCCCATCGTACGCACGCGCGCGCTGGCACAGGGCGGAAGCGCTCAGGCCTCGGATGGCCCAATCGATAAGGACGACATTCACACCATCCGTCTTCTTGAGAACGCTCCAGGCTTCGTCTGCATCGGCAAACTGAAGCACTTCGTAGCCCAGTGCCATCAATTGTCGCGAAACCAGCAGCCTCGCGATTCCGTCGTCATCCGCCAGCAAAACTCTCATTGTCAGCCCTTTGTGCCTGCTTCGGGGGGCAGCTGTGCAAACCGAAAGGAACCCTGATCCCTTGTCCAGTAATTCGGCCAAATGAATCAGAACTTGAATCACTTGCTCCGCGCGCACTGAACCAGAAATCCGGACGCGGGCGTCTGCGGCGGGCAGAGGGACGAATGGTATTTGCGAGAAATCGTTTTCTGAGCTATCGTGAGTGCCGCCGAACATGGACATCCGGGAGATTGCAAAGAGGGCGAAGGTGTCGACCGCGACCGTGTCGCGCACGATCAATCGCGTTCCCACGGTCGACCCCGTTCTGGCGAAACGTGTGTGGAAAATAATCGATGAACTGGGTTATTTCCCGAACACACAAGCTCGTGCGCTGGTATCCGGGCGTAGTCGGATTTTCGGCCTTGTGGTCTCGGAGATCACGAATCCCTTCTTTCCCGAGATAGTGCAGGTGTTCGAGGACATCGCCGTTCAGCACGGATACGAGATCCTGCTGACCTCCACCGTCCACGATCCGAAACGGATGGACACCGCAGTTCGCAGAATGCTTGAGCGTCGCGTGGACGGCGTGGCCGTCATGACGTTCGGCATGGAAGATCTGCTCCTGGAAGATCCGAAATTCCGCGACGTTCCGCTCGTCTTTATCGATGTGGGGCCGAAACGCGCGAAGGTCAGCAACATACGCATCGACTATCTCAGCGGCATTCGCGAAGCGGTGCAACACGTGGTGGCGCTTCGGCACCAGCGAATCGCGTTCATCTCAGGACCAGCCACGCTGAAATCCGCAATGGCACGCAAGGCGGCGTTCGAAGAATCCATGGTGGGGAATGGTTTGGCCGTGGACAACGAACTTGTCGTCGAGGGCGACCACACGATCGAGGGCGGAATGCGCTGCATGGATATGTTACTCAGGCGGCCGCACAGGCCGACTGCGGTCCTGTGTTCGAACGACATGACGGCGCTCGGGGTCATGCACAAGTGCCACGAAGAAGGCCTTGACGTTCCGACGGCTCTTTCCGTAGTCGGCTACGACGATATCCGACTCGCGCGGTTTATACTGCCGCCACTGACAACCATCCAGATGTCGCAGAGCGAATTGGCGCGAACGGCCTTCCACGCGTTGTTGGCGGAAGTGGAACGCGAGAAGCCTTCGAGCGAAGGGACGGAATACGTCCTCAGTACGAGCCTGGTGGTTCGAGATTCGACCGCACCGGCTCCAGCCGCCAGCGGGCGGTCACGCTAACAAAACGCAAGAAACCAACAGATTCGATGCTGTTGCCCGGCTATTTAATATGTGAGTGTCTGGAGGACACGTGAAGATCCGCAGAATTTCTATGGTGGCAATGATTTCGGCTGCATTGCTTTCGTCAACAGCACTTTCGGCGCAAACGCGGAAGGCCGCGCCGGAAGCGACTGCGATCCAGAAGAAGGGGTTCGGCAAAACATCCGACGGCAAGGAAGTGAACCTCTACACGCTGAAGAACAAGAACGGCATGGAAGTCGCGATCACGAACTACGGCGCTACGATCGTTTCGATCAAGACGCCTGACCGCAACGGCAAGATTGCGGATATCACGCTCGGCTATGACGATGCCGCCGGATACGAACGAGACAAGGCGTTTCTCGGCGCGACGATCGGACGATACGGCAACCGTATCGCAAATGGGAAGTTCACGCTGAACGGAACGAGCTATACGCTGCCGAAGAATGATGGCGAGAATACCTTGCACGGCGGACCAAAAGGGTTCAACAAGCGGCTCTTCGAGGCGAAAGACGTATCTAAGGCCGGAACGCCCTCACTCGAGATGAAGTACCTGAGCAAGGACGGCGAAGAAGGGTTTCCGGGAAGTCTTGCTGTCACGGTCACCTTTACGCTCACGCCGCAGAATGAGCTACGCATCGACTACGCCGCGACCACGGACAAGCCGACCGTGGTGAACCTGACAAATCACTCGTATTTCAACCTGGCCGGACAAGGACAGGGAGACATTCTTAAGCACCAGCTGACGGTGCATGCAAGCCGCTTCACGCCGGTTGACGCGACGTTAATACCCATAGGGGAACTGCGCGCAGTAAAAGGCACGCCGTTCGACTTCACCACACCAACCGCAATCGGTGCCCGCATCGCGCAGGACGAGGAGCAGCTGAACCTCGGAAAAGGTTATGACCACAACTTCGTCGTCGACCGGTCAAAGCCGGGCCTGGTGAACATCGCCGAAGTGTACGAACCGAGTTCAGGGCGGGTAATGCAGGTGGTGACCACCGAGCCGGGCGTGCAGTTCTATACTGGGAACTTTCTCGATGGCACCATTCATGGCAAGGACGGAAAGTCGTATGGCCATCGCACTGGGTTCTGCCTTGAGACCCAGCACTACCCGGATTCACCGAACCACCCCACATTCCCTTCGACTGTGCTGAATCCCGGAGCGCAGTACAAGACCACGACTATCTATAAGTTTTCGACCCGGTAACGTTCCTTAAGCGACAGCCTGCCGCGGCGTACCGCGGTAGGCTTTTTGCATTACGCCGCCCCTACCGCAGCGACCGATCTACAGGGTTCGACATTGCCTCGCTCTTGTTGATCGGAAATGGCAATCGACCTGGTCTCAATTGCGCTACACGGCCGCACTTACCGTTGACAGATACCTCTCCGGTAGTCACAATAAACCGTTTTACTGACAACACAACCCAGGCACGAGTGTGGGCCCTTGTTGAGGCTTATGGCCGACCGTGCTGTGGCGAGAAGACGCGGAACCGGTTGCATGAGGCGACTTGAATGAATCCTCCGGCCAAGCCCGTGAGTTTGAAGTTCCTGGCGGAGCATCTCGGGCTCTCGCCCACCACAGTTTCGCTTGTCTTGAACAACTCGCCACGCGCAAAGTCCATACCGCAGACCACAAAAGATCGCGTGCTCGAAGCCGCTCGCACTTTTAACTATCGGCCCAACTTCTTTGCCCGCTATCTGAACAGCAAGCAGAGCTTTACCGTGGCCGTTGTGATCCCTGAGATGGCGGAGGGGTACGCGGCTTCCATCGTGTCGGGGATTGAAAGCCGTCTTGTGCGTGCGGGCTACTTACACTTCGTTGTGAGCCACCGCTGGTCGGCCGAACTGATCGAGGAAACCCCGCTCATGCTCATGGAGCGCGGCGTGGAGGGATTCATCTTTGTAAACACGCCCCTGGAGCACCCGCTCCCCGTGCCGGTCGTCAACATCGGCGGGCGAAAGAAGATCCGCTCAACCACGAACATCCTGCTCGACAATCAGCGCGCCGGACGCCTGGCCCTGGAACATTTAGTTTCGCTCGGACACCGCAAGATCGCATTCTTTAAAGGACATCCCGAGAGCGCCGATACCGAGGACCGATGGGCAGGCATCCACGAAGCCGCTGCAAGCCTCGGCATCGAAATCGACCCGCAACTGACGATTCAATTGCAGCGCCGCCCCTTCCCGCCGGGACCGCCCGTACCGGAAGAGGGGTACATGTATGCGCAGAAGCTGTTGTCGAGGAAGCGCGAATTCACTGCCCTGTTCGCCTTCAACGATATTTCCGCCATCGGCGCGATGAGCGCATTTCGCGATGCGGGCCTCCGCGTGCCCGAAGAAGTATCCATCGTCGGTTTCGATGATATCCAGGCGGCGGCCTTCCTTAACCCGCCGTTGACCACGGTTCGCCAGCCCCTGCATCACATGGGCGACCTCGCTGCCAAGCTGCTCCTGAAGCGTATAAACCACAAGGAGTTAGAGCCGGACAAGGTCCTGGTGGAACCGGAACTCGTGGTACGCGGATCGACCGCAGTTCCGTGGGTACGTCCCCGCTCGCCACACCTCGGCTCAGCAGTCAACGCGTAGAACTCCAGAATGAGCTGATGCTCCCCGTGTTTGGGCGCGTGCTAGGGTGCTTGCGCCTGTGATTAAGTGTTCCCTCGCGCCTAGTAAAGTGGTTTACTTCATCTACTTGGAATCCGGATTGCACATTCCTATTAAGCCAGAACCAAGATTCTGCTCTATTCCTTCTGGGTAGCTGCTCTAAGTTGCTGCTTCTAAAGGCGGAGTTCCTTGGCTGGCGTGCACCCAGTTACGGATTTCTGTATCCCGTTCTTTTCGGCCATACGGAAAGCTGTAGCGCGGATTGACGTAACGGGTTGTCACGGTGGTGTTGGTGCCGGACCGTTTGGGGAACGGTCCAGTCCCGACAACATCGGCGCCAGCCGTTGTTCTTGGTAGTCCTGCAGCCGTACTTCCCGCGCGGAAGTGACTTGCCAGGCAATGCATCAGGGGGGCCTGGCAAGTGGCTAGCACGAGTGATCGCCACGGTGACGCTTGGTTAACGCGGCCGCAGTATCCGTTCTTGATGTGCGATGGAGGAGACAATGACACGAACAGGCGCTTGCCGTGCGCACCTTCGATTCCTGGTGCTCGCGGTTATCGCTTTCTGCGTGCTCGCTCAGCTGCCGGCGTTCGGACAGAACGCAACAGGCTCACTGAGCGGCATCGTGACTGACGCCACGGGCGCGGTCGTTCCTAACGCAAAAATCCAGATGAAAAATGACCTGAACGGCACCGTTCGAGAGACAGTCTCGAACAACGTTGGAGCGTTCTATTTTGCCGCCGTTCAGCCCGCCACCTACACCGTAACCGTATCGTCCGAGGGCTTCGCGCCTTACGTCGTGAAGGGCGTGGTCTTTAACCAGGGCGAAAACCGCAAACTCACCGGCGCCGTCCTGAAGCCCGCTGCCAACACGCAGACCGTGGTGGTGGAGGCGACTCCCGAAACCGTTCCTGTGGACACCGCCGAGAGCCGCATGACCCTCAACACCACGATGGTCTCGCAGCTCGGCATCCAGGGCCGTAACGCGGCAGAACTGATGAAGTTCATGCCGGGCATGTCGTTGAATACTGGACTGAGTCAGAAGCCGTTCGACGCTCAAAACACCGCGACCAACAATGGGCCGGCCGGCACTTACTCCGCCAGCGGCAACCGCCCACACGGTTCGATGACCATCACTTCTGACGGCGCGAACATTCTGGACATGGGAAACCAGGGCACTCAGGTGCAGAACCTGAACCAGGACCAGATCGCCGAAATGACGATTCTGAACTCCTCCTTCGGTGCTGAATACGCCAAGGGCCCGGTGATCATTCAGGCGATCTCCAAGAGCGGCGGTAATGCGTTCCACGGCTCCGGTTACCTGTACGCCCGCAATGGCGTTGCAAACGCGACCGATGCGTGGTTGAAGCAGAACGGCCAGAAGAAACCTGATGACAGCTACTATTATCCGGGGTTCACGTTCAGCGGTCCTGTGATCATTCCGGGCACCAACATCAACAAGAACCGTGACAAGCTCTTCTTCTTCACCGGCTACGAGAACATGAGGCAGAATCCGGCCGGCAACCTGCATCAGCTGTTTATCCCGACTGACAGAATGTTGGCCGGCGACTTCAGCCCAGCGTATGTCAGCTCGCTCGGTTTGCCGACCTGGTATCCGTTGAGCACGCCGTGCGCACTCGACGACAAGGGCAATGCTGCGTGGAACTATTCGAACTTCTGCCAGCCAGGCTATCAGCCTGATCCGGCAAAGCCGAACTATGCTCCTTACAATCCGGTGATCAAGGGCGGGATCATCCCTGCGAGCATGATTGATCCCAACTCGATCGCGATGGCCAAGTACTTCCCGAAAGCGAATCAGGACCCGGCTGCCCACCACGGCTACAACTTCGCCTACATGGACAGCAGCCCGATCAATCGCTGGGAATACAAGCTCAAGATGGATTACAACTTGAGCGACAAAACCCATATCGGCGGGTCTTTCACAACCCAGAGCGAAAACGACATCAACAACTTCGGTGTGTGGTGGTGGCCGGACAGCACGGCACCGTATCCCACCAACATGAACGCGACCACGAAATCCAAGGTCTACAGCGCGAACGTGACCCACACGTTCAGCCCCAGCATGACCAACGAGTTCGTGTTTGGCTATTCGTTCTTCACGTTCCCTCCGAGCCCGTCGAACCCCTCCGCAATGGATCCGGCGACCAACGGGTTCACGGCCAAGGGACCGTTCAGCTATGACAAGATGCTTCCCCAGATTCCGAACACTGTGAGCTGGGGTGCGGGCACGGGCAGCGGCAGCGGGTACTTCCCGGCTTTCTACGCTCCGAACTTCACTTCCGATTTCAACAACGGCTTCGGCAACAAGAAATACGCTCCCACTGCTTCGGACAACTTCACCAAGGTGTACAGGAACCATACCTTCAAGGCTGGTTTTTACTGGGACATGAGTTGGCAGCAGCAGTCCAGCGGGTACGGCAGCTGGGCCCAGGGCATGTACGAGTTTGATCCCTGGGGCAACTACTCCACCAACAACCTGCTTGCTGATTTCGTCCTTGGAATCTCAACCAGCTACAGCCAGGTTGCGGCTACTCCCATTAACGAGGGCCGTGCCAACACCTTCTCTTACTATGGCCAGGACCAGTGGAAGATCACCCGCAAGTTGACCCTCACCCTCGGCCTCCGCATGGATCGTCTGGGACAGTGGTACCCCGTCAACCATCCGGGCTTCGCCACTTGGGATCCCACCACGTATGACAACAGCTCAACGGCGGCTCCCTGGAGCGGCTTGGTTTGGAACAAGATCGACTCCAGCGTTCCGGTCTCCGGATGGAAGTCGAAGTTTTATCCGTCTCCGCGCTTCGGCGTTGCCTATGACGTGTTTGGCAACGGCAAGACCATCCTGCGTGGCGGCTTTGGAACCTATCACTTCCCAGTTTCGATCGGCGACGCAAGCGGCGGCTACAATGCGCCTCTGGGAATCCAGAGCGTAAGTGCCGGCAACGGTCTGCTGCACTGGGCCGACGCCGCTGCACTCACTCCTCCTCCTGCTTCCAACTTCAATGGCGACGTTTCGGTCCTGCTGGCGGGCGATGACAAGACCCCTTACACGCAAAACTGGAACATCATCATTGGCCAGCAGCTGCCGTGGAAATCGCTACTCGAGATTCAATATTCCGGCAACCGCAGCCGCGATGCTCTGATCGCCGGTAACGGCAACAACATCCCCTTCTTCGCGAACCTCAACAAAATACCGCTCGGTGCTCTGTACGGACCGGATCCGGTCACGGGTGCCGCGTGCCCATCCAAGACGCCGAATTGCGGCGGCAAGCCCAATCCGGACGACTGGAGCGACACCGAACTGAGCCACTTCCGGCCATATCAGCACTACGGCCAGGCTCTCGACGTCAACACGCATGGCAGCTATTCGAATTACCACGCGTTCATGCTGAGCTGGCAGAAGTCTACCGGCCGGGCGACTTACGTGGCGAACTACACGTTCAGCAAGGTTCTTGGCACCCGCGATGGTCAGACCAACAACGGTAACGGAGATGGTCAGATCATGGATGCCTTCAACCTGGACAACAACTACGGTGTGCTCGCCTATGACCACACGCACATCTTCAACCTCGCTGCTGTGCTGAAGATGCCAAACGCGATCAGTGGCGGCGGAAATCCGTTCCTCGCTGGCGTTCTCAACGGTTGGCAGATCACTCCGACCGTCAATATGCAGAGCGGCGCTCCCATTCAGCCGAACACCGAAGGCAGCCTGAACCTGGGTCTGGGAGGGTCCTCCCCGAGCCAGAAGCAGGTGTTCGGCACCAATGCCCAGAGAATGGGTCCGGTGCTCACCTGCGATCCGCGGAAGGGCGTTACCGACGGCCAGTATTTCAATCCGAACTGCTTCACCGGCCCGCAGGTTTGGGGCACTCCTGGTGGAACCCCCACCATCATCTGGCCCTATATCAAGGGTCCTGCGTTCTTCAACGCTGATCTGGCTGTCTACAAGGACTTCAGGATCACTGAGCGGCAGAAGGTCCAGTTCCGCGTGAATGCGTTCAACTTCCTCAATCACCCGCTACCGCAGTTCGGCCTGGGCGGAAACGACACGAACCTCAAGCTGGACGGAACCCTCGACAAAGCGACCGGGCTTTACTCATACACACTCAACAATGCGACCGGGGCCAATGGCATACCGAACGGTGCCACCGGTCGTCCGTACGGCAGGATCGGTCGCCGTGTGATGGAGTTCTCGATCAAGTACGAGTTCTAATTGCTGTGAGACTCACTTGATTCAGGCCTAACGGCCCTCAGGCTTAACAGCCCTTATACAGGCCCGGCAGATCGCCGGGCCTGATTTTTTGTTGGTACATGTTTGAGCATCGAGGATAGACGGGCCGACTTTCAGGTAGGAGTTGCTACTGATGAGGCTAACGCGGGTGTCAGGCACACAGCGCCTGCCGCCGCGAATGGGTGGGCGCGACTGACGACGCGACTATTTATGTATGTCTGGTTGTTCGCGCAGGCGCTGGGCGGCCATTTCAGGCGTGATGTCGCGCTGTGGCGTTGCAAGCATTTCGTATCCCACCATGAACTTGCGAACCGTAGCTGAGCGCAGAAGCGGCGGATAGAAATGCGCGTGCATGTGCCACTCAGGGTGTTCAGCGCCGTCGGTTGGTTTCTGGTGAAACCCCATAGAGTACGGGAAGGAGACTTGAAAGAGGTTGTCGTACCGGGTCGTTGTGCGCTTCAGGATGTCGGACAGACCGTCGCGTTCGTCGGGTGTGAGGTCATCGAGGTCGCCGGTGTGCCGCGTGCTGAGCACCAGTACCTCGAACGGCCAAATTGCCCAGAAAGGCACGAGCGCCACAAAAAAATCGTTTTCACAAACGATGCGCTCGCCCAACTGGCGCTCCAGGCGAAGATAGTCGCAGAGCAGGCAGGAGCCGTGCGTCTGCTGGTGGTCGTGCTGCGATCGCTGTTCTTTCAGCGGTTCGTTCGGGATCGTTTCATTCGACCAGATCTGGCAGTGAGGGTGCGGGTTGCTGCACCCCATGACGGCACCGCGGTTTTCAAACACCTGCACGTAGTTGATCCAGGGCAGGTCGCCGAGTTCTCTGTACTGGCGAGCCCAAAGATCGACCACGTCACGGATTTCTCGTACCGACATATGAGACAGGGTGAGGTCGTGACGTGGAGAAAAGCAGACCACCCGGCATATTCCACGTTCACTGCGTGCAACCATGAGACCGGTGCCGCACTCGTCCTGATCGAATCGGGGAATGTCGGGTTTGAGCGCCGCGAAGTCGTTGTCGAAGACGAACGTGGTCGTGTAATTCGGATTGCGCACACCGCCGGCGCGGTTGTTGCCAGGGCAAAGGTAACAATCCGGGTCGTACTCGGGCGACTTTTCAACCGCGGACTTCTCAACCTGTCCCTGCCAGGGACGTTGCGTCCTATGCGGCGAAACGAGCACCCAATCGCCTGTGAGCGGGTTCAACCGCCGGTGCGGTACTTCCTTGAGTTTGTCGTTCGACGTCATTTGGAGTAACCGTTCGGATGCCGTTGAAACCACTGCCACGCACTTGCAACGATGGGTTCCAGTTCGGGGTATTGGGGCCGCCAATGCAACTCCCGGCGAATCTTTTCCGAACTGGCGACGAGAACGGCAGGATCGCCCTCGCGACGCGCAACTTCCCTCACGGGTATGTCGTGGCCGGTCACCTTCCGCGCCACTTCGATGACTTCGCGCACGCTGAAACCACGACCGTTTCCGAGGTTGTAGATCAGTTGCGTCGACTGGGACTGTGCCGCGAGCGCATTGAGTGCCAGCAGATGCGCGGACGCGAGGTCGGCGACGTGGATGTAGTCCCGGATACAAGTGCCGTCCGGGGTCGGGTAGTCAGTGCCGAAGATCGAGATATCTGAGCGCTTACCCAAGGGAACCTGAAGAATGAGCGGAATCAGGTGCGACTCTGGATCGTGCGCTTCACCAAGTTCAGTGGTCGCGCCTGCCGCATTGAAGTAGCGCAGGCTGGCATAGCTCAGGCCGTGAATGCGGTGATACCAATCGAGCACCCGTTCGACGAGCAACTTCGACTCGCCGTACGCGTTCGTCGGGCGTAGCGGGTCAGTCTCTGCAATGGGTGTTCGCTCGGGGTTGCCATAAAGGGCCGCAGTCGACGAGAACACGAAACGCGGGATACGGTGCTCAAGTACAAGTTCAAGCAAGCCGAGGGTGTTCGCAGTGTTGTTGCGAAAGAACTGCTCGGGGAAGCGCATGGACTCGCCGGCCTCGATGGAGGCCGCGAAGTGCATAACGGCGTCAGCTTTTTGGAACAGGCGGCCTAAGAGTCCCCGGTCCGAAATATCCCCGACGACCAACTCCGCCCGGCAATCGACGGCGGCACGTTTGCCCTTGGAGAGATTGTCTATAACGGTGACGCGGTGACCGGCTTCGACAAGTTGCGCGGTTACGACGCTGCCGATGAACCCGGCGCCACCCGTGACCAGTACGTTCAAAAATCCTCCTGACAGTAAAGCGAGCTTATTCGGTTACCGAACCAGCACCCTCAGCGGCAGAACACACATAAACGACAGGATCAAGCCCAGTGGCGTGTTTGTATTGTTCCGCTATCAGCGAACAAAATTCCGGAACCGCTTCCGCTGCGACCATATTGATCGTGCATCCGCCGAAGCCGCCGCCTGTCATTCTCGCGCCGTACACGCCTGGAATGCGGGACGCGACGTCGACCATGACGTTCAGTTCGTCGCAGCTGACCTCGTAGTCATCCTTGAGGCTCGAATGGGAAGCGTACATGAGTTCGCCGAAGCGGGAGAGATCGCCGCGCCTGAGCGAATCAAGTGCGTCCAGGACACGCTGGTTTTCCGTGACGACATGACGGCAACGACGGTAGACGAGTTCGCCCAGAGCGTCGCGGTATGAACGCAAGTCCGCCATTGTGACGTCACGTAAGGCGTGGACTGCAGGCCTGTCCAAAGCGATCCTGCGAGAAGCTGCTTCGCAAGCGGCGCGCCGCTCATTGTACTCGCCGCCCGTAAGAGCGTGCTTCACCATCGTGTTGCAGATGACAAGGCGGACACTGTCGGGAAGAGGAGCCAATTCGTAATGAAGCGAGCGGCAGTCGAGCATGAGCGCATGTCCTGCCCGACCGAAGCAGGAGATGAACTGGTCCATGATGCCGCACATAGCGCCGGAATACTCGTTCTCGGCGCGCTGGCATATACGGGGCAATTCGGCGCGCGGAATCACCGCACCGGAGACTCCGGCCAACGCCAGAGCGGTCGAAACTTCAATCGCCGCCGAAGAACTCAGGCCGGCCCCCAGCGGCACTTCGCCGGAGATTAGCAGGTTCGCGCCCTGCAAGTCGTATCCAAGCGACGACAGGACTGCAGCCACTCCCCGCACATAATCGCTCCAGTGGTGACGCGGAGGGCCCGCAAGCTCGTCGAGCGAGATATCTACATTGTCTCCAAACTGCTCGGAACGCGAGCTCAAGATGCGATCGGGGCGCGGCGCGGCGGCCACATAGGTGTAGAGCCCAATAGCCGCGGGCATAACGAAGCCGTCATTGTAATCGGTATGCTCGCCAATGAGGTTCACCCGGCCAGGAGCGCGAAAAATGCTTGGCTCGACACCGTACAAATGGCGAAAGCGTGACCGCAGGTCAGTGACCATGGTCGGGAGAGTGGGCGACGCAGTAATGCTCATCTTGCGCATCTCTTTGTCGCACTCAATGCGACCGTATTCCGAAAGGTTTTCATGCTGATTGAACCGGCCCCAGCAGTCGAGCTACAACACGCGTGAGCATGGAGCAGGAGCTGCCGTATTTGTAATCGATTACATCAGCATTTTTGAGGATGCGCTCTGCTTTGTCAACAGGATTCAGTGTAGTCAGCGATGGAAGAACAGCTCACAAGGAACGTCTGGCGGACTGTCAGGACTGGCGACCCCGGAGGGACTCGAACCCCCAACCCTCAGATCCGAAGTCTGATGCTCTATCCAATTGAGCTACGGAGTCGCTTGATGGAGCGCGGGACACCCGCGCGTCGTGACCGCGGATAATTGTAGCAGCGTTGTGGCTTATCCAGCGGGCAAAACTGAGAGGTGATTGCTTGATGCGGGTCTGGAGTGCGATGACGGAGCTTTGGCTCGCTGACGTCCACACAATTCGCACTGCCATTCCAATGTTGGATCGGGCCACCCTGCTGAGGAGTTAACGATCGCCTCGCATTCCACTACTCCGTGACTTTTGGCTTACAGAACTCTGCTTTGTGAGACGCGCGGAATGCAGAGTTGAAGCGGCTGTTTCGTTTTGGGACGCCGTTTCGACATGGTGGTCGCTCGACACGGTTTTTGACCTCTCTGTTGTGGCATAGTGATGACCTTCGCTTGTAGCAGTGGCGCTGGAAGGTACGTGGGGTGCCTGAGCCTAATTACATCCGAAAGACAGCCTGGAAGTGTTCGAGAGGATACGAGTATGGGACAAATTGCTTCCCGCATCACTGAGGAGCGCATTGCCTATCTTGAGAAACTTGTAAACCAGGCCCGAACTGCGGCCGCGGTGTTCACTCAATATACGCAAGAGGACGTGGATCGCATTGTAAAGCCCATGGTGCTGGCCGGCCTGGAACAGGCGCAGTACCTGGCACGACTGGCTGTAGACGAGACTAAGCTGGGCGTGGTTGAGGACAAAGCGATCAAGAACATGGTCGCGACCGAGTTCGTTTACAACTACGTGAAAGATAAACGAACGGTCGGCACGATCCGAGAATACCCGGAACGCGGACTGGTGGAGGTGGCGGAGCCGATCGGAGTGATTCTCTCGATGACACCGATCACGAATCCCACGTCCACGGTCCTGTTCAAGTGCATTATGGCCATAAAGACGCGGAATGCCGTGATCTTCAGCCCGCATCCGAGCGCCTGGCGGTGCTGCTCCGAGGCTGTGCGGATTATGTATGAGACCGCGGTGAAGCACGGTGCGCCTGAAGGAGTATTCACCTGCCTCGAATCGCATACGCTGGACGACAATGTCTTCCTGATGGCACACAAGGACATCGGTCTGATCGACGCAACAGGTGGACCCGGCGTGGTGAAGGCTGCATACAGCTCAGGGAAGCCAGCCCTCGGAGTGGGGCCGGGCAATACTCCGGTCTACCTGGAAAAATCGGCCGATCTCGACATGGCCATCGTCGACATCATCACATCAAAAACATTCGACAACGGCACGATCTGCGCTTCCGAACAGACCGTTGTGATCGACGATGAGATCTACGACACCGTGCTGAGGAAGTTTTCCGAGCTGGGTGCGCACATCTGCAATGAGAAAGAAACACAGATCCTGGCGCACACGGTGATCAATCCTGACACTGGCTTCATGCAGCCGATGGCAGTTGGGCAGAAAGCCAGCGACATTGCACGGTTCGTCGGGCTTCAGGTCAAGCCCAATACGAAGCTCCTGATCACGGCGATTCATGGAGTTGGGCGAGAGCATCCGCTTTCGGCGGAAAAACTCTTCCCCGTACTCGCAGTCTACAGGGCGAAATCGGTGGACGAGGCGCTCAAAGTCTGCGTGGACGTAAACCATTCGGGAGGACTTGGCCACACGGCGGTCGTCTTCTCGAACAACAATGAAGTAGTTCAGAAGTTCGGCGAGATGATGAATGCTGGACGAATCATCGTCAATTCGCCGGGATCAATCGGAGCGCTCGGCGGCGTCTACAACGATATGGTGCCGACATTCTCGTTCGGCTGTGGAACGGGCGGCGGCAACAGCACGATGGACAACGTCAACGTCTACCACTACCTGAACATCAAGCGCATGGCGCGAAGGACACAGGCACATATGTGGTTCCGCGTTCCCAACCAGATCTATTTCAACATGAACGCGGTGGAGAACCTGCGAAATTTCCCGTCGCGTTCGACGATCATCGTGACCAATCCTTCCCTGGAACAGCTCGGGCACGTCAACATCGTGCGGCGGTATCTTCCGCCCGAAACTTTCTCGCGCGTACTAGCAATACCGGATGCAGAGCCTGAAGTTAAGGTCGTGATGCAAGGAGTGGAGACGCTGAATTCGTACAAGGCGGACCAGATCATTGCTCTCGGCGGCGGTTCTGTGATTGACGCCGCCAAGATCATGAAGCTGAAGTACGAATGCCCTGATGCGGACCTTGAGGAACTCGCCGCCCCATTCCTTGACCTGCGCAAACGGGTGGTGCAATACCCGACGGAAAAGACGAATCGGGCGCGCCTGATCGCAATTTCTACGACGAGCGGCACGGGGAGCGAAGTGACTCCGTTCGCCGTGCTCTTCGACAAGGAGCACGGGCGCAAAGTAACTCTGGCCGATTACTCGCTCAGCCCGGACGTTGCGATCGTCGATCCGCAATTCGTTATGTCGATGCCAAGGGGATTGACGGCAGATACGGGCATCGACTGCCTGACACACGCGCTGGAAGCAGGCGTATCGATATTCGCGTCGCCTTACACGGACTCGAATGCAATGCAGGCTGTTCGACTGACGTTCAGATACCTGCCGATCGCATACGAGCACCCGAAGGACGAGGAAGCGCGGACGATGATGCATAACGCCGCCTGCATCGCGGCGATCGCGTTCTCCAACGCTTCGGTCGGGGTCAACCACGCCCTGGCACACGCCTTTGGCGCAAGATTCGGAGTGGCACATGGCCGTGCAAACGCGCTCATGCTGCCGCACGTTATCGCTTACAACGCTTCGGTACCCACGAAGTTTATGCCGTCCCCGAATCAGCGGGCGTATGTGGCGCACAAGAAATATGCCATGATGGCGGACCTGCTGGGTCTTGGGGGCCACAACATTGATGAGAAGGTGAATAACCTGATCACCGCGGTGGAGCAACTGCTTGAGCAGCTATCGTTCCCACGCTCGATCGCCGACTTGGGGATTTCGAAGGATGAATTCGACAAAGCTGTGCCGGACCTCGTGAAGGTAGCCTTCGATGATCCATCCTGGCGTTCGAACCCTCGTATGCCGTTGATGAGCGAACTGGGCGAGCTGCTCTGGAGTGCTTACTATGGTCGCGGCCGATCGAGAGCAGCGGTTGTATCGCAGCAACAGACCGTCTGACAGGGGGTGCATATATGGAGACAGGTGCAGTCTGGATCAAGGTTGATGAAGCCAAGCTGGCTGAGAAACTGCAGGAAGTATGCACCGGCTTGTCGGATGCAGGGGGCGAAATGGTCCTGGACCTTTCTGCAGTCCGTCGGATCGACACAGACGGATTGAGAAAGATGGAGCTGTTGGCAAGAACAGCCTCAGAGAAGAACCAGAAGGTGGCACTACGCGGGGTTGACGTTAGCGTTTACAAGGTCCTCAAACTTGCGAACCTGACTGGGCGATTCTCGTTTCAGAACTAGGCCGTGTGATCGGGTGGCGACCGGACGACATTGGGATGGCGGTACCGCGCGTTCCCCGCGCGGTACCTGCCATAGCATCCACTATCCTTCCTGCCACCGCTGCGTCTAAAAGGGGTTGACGCTTCCGAGCGCCACATTTGGAGCCTTCATGTCACTTTCGCTCACGCGGGCGCGTGCGGCTGCTTGCGCCCTGATTCTGCTTCTCTCATTTACCGCCTTTGGTCACGCGGCCGACCAACAGATCCCCCACGGTATTGCAATAAAGAACCTCGACCCTGCAGTGAAGCCGGGCAACGACTTTTATAGTTACGCAAATGGAAATTGGCTCAACCGGACCGAGATACCGCCCGATCGGGCGGCCGTCGGCGTTTTCACGCAGCTCGGGGACAAGGCCAACAAGCAGACCGCGGCGCTGATCGAAGAGGCTGCGAAATCCAGCGCGCCGGCCGGGTCTGACATGCGCAAGATTGCAGACCTTTATAGCTCGTACATGGACGAGGAAACGATCGAGAAGCGAGGGCTGGAGCCGATTCGCGCGCAGTTGCAGGCAGTCTCCGCCATCAAGAACAAACGTGAGTTGGCCCGCGCACTTGGTTCGAGCCTCCGATCGGACGTGGACCCTCTGAACAACACGAACTTCCATACGGAGAACCTGTTTGGTATGTGGGTGGCACCTGGGTTCGAGGATCCGGACCACTACACGCCGTACCTTCTGCAGGGTGGCCTGACGCTGCCGGACCGCGAGTACTACCTGGCGAACACAGAACACATGCGGACCCTGCGAAATACTTTCCAAGCTCATGTGACCGCCATGCTGCGCCTGGCTGGATTTGACGAGCCCGCTGCAAGGGCCGCCCGCATTGTGGCTCTTGAGCACGCCATCGCGCAGAAGCACCAGAGTCTGCCCGAGAACATGGACATCCACCGGGCGAATAATCCCTGGACGAAGGCGGATTTCGAGGCGAAAGCTCCCGGACTTGACTGGGCCGAGTTCTTCCGTGCCGCTGGTTTGGGAAAGCAGCCAAAATTCATTGTCTGGCAGCCGGCAGCTTTCGCAGGCGAGTCGGCCCTGGTTGCATCGGAGCCTCTGCAGTCCTGGAAGGACTGGCTTGCATACCACCTGGTCGAGCAGTACGGCGGCGTACTGCCGAAGTCCATTGCCGAAGAGCGCTTTGCTTTCTTCGGGAAGGCACTCTCAGGCGCGCCCCAGCAGCGCCCGCGAGAACAGCGCGCCGTGGTTACCGTGAACGCGTTGCTCGGCGATGCAGTCGGCCAGATGTATGCGAAACGCTATTTCTCACCGGAGGCGAAGGCGGAAGCGCAGGACATGGTGAGGAACATCATCGAGGCATTCCGAAAGCGAATCGACGCACTCACGTGGATGTCGCCGCAAACGAAGGCGGAAGCGAAAGCGAAGCTAAGCACTCTTTACGTCGGTATCGGGTACCCTGAAACCTGGCGCGATTATTCGAAGTATGAGGTGCGCCCGGACGACATCTTCGGCAATCTGTGGCGCGCCAGTCTGTTCGAGTATGAATACGACAAAGGACGCATCGGCAAGGCGGTGGACCGAAAGGAATGGTCGATGACGCCGCAGACGGTGAACGCGGTAAACCTGCCGTTGCAGAACGCATTGAACTTCCCCGCCGCCATCCTGCAACCGCCGTTTTTCGATCCCAAAGCTCCGGCCGCAGCCAACTACGGAGCGATCGGCACGGTGATTGGGCATGAGATAAGCCATACGTTCGATACGGAGGGAAGTACATTCGACGCAAAGGGCCGGCTGCGTGATTGGTGGACGCCGTCCGACCTTGCCCACTTCAAGGAAGCAGCGGCGCAACTCGCGAAGCAGTATGACACTTACAAGCCGTTCCCTGATCTGTCGATCAACGGCCAGCAGACTCTGGCCGAAAACATCGCCGATGTGGCGGGCATCGCGGCCGCGATGGACGGATATCATGCATCCCTGAACGGCACGCCCGCACCTGTGCAGGATGGCTTTTCAGGGGATCAGCAGTTCTTCATCGCTTATGCACAAAACTGGGCGTCGAAGACGCGGGAAGCCGCGTTGCGTCAACAGGTGCTCACCGACCCGCATTCGCCGGGCGAGTACCGCGCGGACACAGTGCGAAACATCGACACGTGGTACACGAGTTTCGGTGTTCAGCCTGAAGAGGAACTTTATCTTACGCCTCCTGAACGCGTGCGTATCTGGTAAGCAGCTTGCGCCGGGCCACGTCCCACATCAACCCCGGGGACGTGGCCCTGGCATCCTGCCGTGCACGTCTGCCACTCGCCCATCTCCGGTAGCAGCCTGGAAAGTTCTCCAACAGAAGAATCTTTGACCTACCCGGCAGCGAGCGAAGCCGCTTTGGTTGTTATCATGTTGGTAACTGCGTCGCAGACTCCTCGTTTTCGGAGTAGCCATGCCCGGATTTTGGAAACGTGTGGGACTTGCCTTTCGTTCGTTCTTTTCGATTTTGTCCGAAGGTGAGGTGCCCGAAGATGTGGCGCGGGAGGTGGTGAAGGCAGAGCTGCCGGCATCGCCAGTGGAGGCACCCCCCGCTCTGCCCCCGAAGAAAGAAGTCGAACCTGTCGACAGGGCGGTGCAGGTCCTCGCCTTGCTGCAGCGCGATGGGCGGTTGATCGACTTTCTCACGGAAGATGTCGCGCCTTACCCGGACGCCCAACTTGGAGCCGCGGTGCGAACGGTGCATCAGAGCTGCCGTGAAGCACTGCAGCGTTACTTCGAACTGGAGCCCGTGCTTGATTCCCAGGAAGACCAGCCTGTTACGGTTCAGCCGGGGTTCGATCCGGCATCTATCAAGCTGATCGGGAATGTAAGTGGACAGCCGCCAGTTCGGGGCATACTGCGCCATCGCGGCTGGCGAGTAAAGGAAGCGAGCATGCCTTCGCTGCCGCAAGGCGAGGGCCGCATGGTGGTGGCGCCTGCCGAGGTCGAGGTGGCGTAAATCGGAACGCGCGTAAGGATGAGGAGCTGAATTGAGCAGAGAATTCATCGTCGGCATTGATCTGGGGACTACAAACTCGGCCCTGGCCCGAACTCCGCTTGCGCCTGATGACGAGAACACGACCATCGAGGTGGAGAACGTCCCGCAGCTGGTGAATCCGAACGAAGTGGCAGATCGCACTCTGCTTCCCTCTTTCCTTTACGTACCGGGAGAATTGGACTTTCCGCAAGGCAGCCTGGCTTTGCCGTGGGATCAAAATCCTAAGGTGGTGGTCGGCGAACTCGCGCGAAAACGCGGGGCCGAAAATCCGGGCAGGCTTGTTAGTTCTGCGAAGTCATGGTTGTCTTACGCGGCGGTGGACCGGACGTTTTCCATTCTGCCGTGGCAGGCGCCGGAAGATGTACCGAAGATGTCGCCGGTAGATGCCTCGGCCCAGTTGCTGAAATATCTTCGAACCGTTTGGGACTCGGAGTACGCGAACGGTAATAAGGCCCCTCTGAGCGAACAGGAGGTTCTGGTTACCGTACCGGCATCGTTCGACGAAGAGGCGCGTGAACTGACACGGCGTGCGGCTGATACTGCCGGCTTACAGAACGTCACTTTACTAGAGGAACCGCAAGCAGCTTTCTACGCGTGGCTTGCCAGCCAGGGCGAAGAGTGGCGCGAACGCATTAAGGTGGGCGACCTGGTGCTGGTTTGCGACGTTGGCGGCGGCACAACGGATTTCAGCCTCATCTCTGTTTCAGAAGAGAACGGCGAACTCGTGCTGAAACGGATCGCCGTTGGAGAACACATCCTGCTGGGCGGCGACAACATGGACCTGGCGCTCGCAAGGATGTTGCAGCAGAAGCTGCAGAGTGCAGGTCACTCGATCGATGTTTGGCAACTTCACGGACTGTGGCATCAGTCGCGTATTGCAAAAGAAAAACTGTTCGAGCATCCGGCGACCGAGAGTGAACCCGTCACCCTGCTCGGCAAGGGGCGCAAGTTAGTAGGTGGCACGATCAAGACCGAACTCACACGCGAGGAATTGAATCACATTCTCATCGAGGGGTTCTTTCCGATCGTATCGAACACCGAGATGCCTGCGCGTCAAAGGCGAATCGGATTCCAGGAGCTAGGGCTTCCCTATGCGGCCGATCCCGCCATCACAAAACATCTCGCGCGATTTCTGACGGAGCAGGTGCGCAACAGCCCGGAAGCCTCAAGCATTCGACGTGGACCAAGCGGCATGGCGGCGCCCACTCACGTTCTTTTCAACGGCGGAGTCATGAAGGCAGCGATGCTGAGGGAGCGCACGGTGGAGGTCCTCAACAACTGGTTGCGACAGGACGGTTTCGAACCGCTGGCGGCGGGACATGTACTGGACGCGCCCGACCTCGAACACGCCGTCGCGCGAGGCGCCGCATACTATGGGAAAGCGCGTCGTGGGCGAGGAGTGCGGATTCGCGGCGGCGCTTCGCGGACGTACTACATCGGAATCGAGAGCGCCATGCCGGCGATTCCGGGCATGGAGGCGCCCATGAAAGCCTTGTGCGTCGTTCCTTTCGGAATGGAAGAGGGAACCGAGGCCGTAATTCCGGGCCGCGAGTTCGGGCTGGTAGTAGGCGAGCCGGCGGAGTTTCGTTTTCTGAGTTCAAGCGTCCGCAAACAGGACCATGTCGGCGACCTGCTGGAGGACTGGGGCGATGACATTCAGGAAATAAGCCCCCTCGAAGTCACGCTTACCGTCGATGGGCAACAAGGTGCCGTGCTCCCGGTGCGGCTGGAAACACGCGTGACAGAGCTTGGAACTCTGGAGTTGTGGTGCGTTTCTCGCGACGGAGCGCATCGCTGGAAATTGGAGCTGAACATTCGCGAAAAGAGCGGCAAGTCGCTGGCAGCCTAATGCAACACTCTTCGCGATACCTGATCGGAATCGACCTTGGCACCACGAACTCGGTGCTGTCGTACATCGATACCGCACTACCGTCTTCCGAATTCGGTTCCACGATAAATACCTTCGAAGTTCCGCAATTGGCCGGCTTTGGCGAGCTGCGCTCGGTTCCTGCACTTCCCTCGTTTCTTTACTTCCCAACTCCCGACGAACTGCAGGGCGCGATGCTGCGGCTGCCATGGGAAGAAGAACCGACCTCGATCGCAGGCGTGATCGCGCGCGACCACGGCTCGCTCGTGCCCGCGCGCCAGGTGACCTCGGCGAAGTCGTGGCTGTCGCACAGTGGAGTTGACCGGCAAGCCAAGATCCTGCCCCGCGAATCGCAGCCGCCGCTTGTCTCTCCAGTCGATGCATCAGGCCAATATCTGCAGCATTTGCGCCGTGCGTGGAATCACGTAATGGCTCATGACGCCGCCGACGAGTCCGTCCTTCTGGAAAGGCAGGAAATCGTTTTGACCGTTCCTGCTTCGTTCGACGAGGAAGCCCGCGAGTTGACGGTGGAGGCTGCGAATAAGGCAGGACTTGAGAACATCATCCTGCTCGAAGAACCCCTGGCTGCGTTCTATGCCTGGATGAAGTCGCACCGGCAAACCATGGCTGGCGAACTTAACGATGGTGAACTGGTCCTTATCTGCGACATCGGCGGCGGCACGACTGATTTCAGCCTTGTTCGGGCTCATGTGGACGGTGAAAACGTAGCGTTCGAACGCAAGGCGATCGGCGAACACCTGTTGCTCGGCGGCGACAATCTCGATCTCGCACTGGCCCGCACTCTGGAGCAACGACTACGCGGAACGAGGTTCAGCATGCGGCAACGGCATGCCCTGCAACGGGCGTGCTGTGCCGCGAAGGAACGCCTGCTCGGCGACCCGGACCTGTCGAGCGTGCCCATCAATATTCTTGGTAGCGGCCGCGCAGTGGTCGGGCAGTTGCTCACCACAGAACTGACCCACCACGACGTATTTGAACTGCTCACGACCGGGTTTCTTCCTCTGACAGCGGCGAACGAATTACCCAAACGCGGAAGAACAGCGGGGCTGCGCGAGTTGGGCTTGCCTTATGCAGGCGACCCCGCGATTACGAAGCATCTCGCCGCATTTCTCAGGCAGGCAGCAGCCTCCATGGGAAGTGGAGCGGCAGGCACAAGCATGGCTCGACCCGATGCGGTATTGTTCAACGGCGGGTTTTGCGAACCCCCTGTCGTTCGCGAAAGAATTGTGGAGGCGATCGGTGCCTGGTTCGACGAAGCAGGGGAACGGCGGCGCCCCAGGCTCCTGCGAAACGAGGACATGGGAGCTGCGGTGGCCACAGGCGCCGCGCATTACGCGGAAGTGCGCCGCGGAATCGGCACACGCATTCGCGCAGGAAGCGCCAGGACCTACTTCATCGGGCTACGAGCCGAAGCTGGGTTGCAGGGCGTATGCGTTCTGCCCCGCGGCGTCGAAGAAGGAACAACCCTGCCGCCCGCAAATCGTGAATTTTCGGCGTTGGCGAATCGCCCGGTATCATTCACTCTGCTCAGTTCGAGAACCCGTCCTGACGGTTTAGGAGAGATCGCGAACCTTGATCCTGATGAGGTTCACAGGCACGCACCTCTTGTAACCCTGTTGCGTTATGGCAAAAGGTTACGGGAGCAGGAGCTCTCAGTGCGCCTGCAAGCGAAGTATACGGAGGGGGGCACACTCGAAATCTGGTGCGAGTCAACGGACTCTCCTCACCGTTGGCGACTCCAGTTCGAGCTGCGCGGCGAGCACAAGGAAGCCACCCCTGAGCGGTCAAAGACGGCATCAATCTCGCCGCCGACAGTTTCACCGAGTTTGCCGCGCGAGGAGATGGACAAGGCGGCCGAAGTGATTCGGTCTGTGTTTGCGCCCAACTCAAAGGTTCAGGGCGGAAACACCGGCCCGGAGAACCTGGTCGCAACACTCGAGTCAACCCTTCGCATGAAGCGAGATGCGTGGCCAGCTGCTGTCATCCGGGAATTTGCAAGTGTGCTACTCGGGGTTGCAGGTGGGCGCAGCCTGTCTCCGCAACATGAGGTCCGGTGGCTCAATCTACTCGGGTTCTGCCTGCGACCTGGGTTTGGCGCTCCTGGTGATGAACTCCGCGTCCAACAGGTTCGCAAGTCGATGTTGGCGGGACCATCGTTCGAGCGAGAAGTGCAATCGGAAGTTCAGTGGCTCGTCTTGCTGCGCCGAATTGCGGGGGGATTGAATGCGAGCCAGCAACACGAGTTGTATCGAAAGCTCTTGCCGTCACTCGGCGTTGGCTCGAAGAAGAAACACGGTCGCGTGAATCCGCAGGTTGAATTCGAGACATGGAGATTACTGGTAAGCCTTGAGCACCTGCCGGCTGATATCCGATCGCCGCTGGGCGACGAACTTGCGGTTCGGGTGTCGGACGGCGGCAGATGGCTGTGGCCGCTGGCAAGGCTAGGGGCAAGAATCCCCTTGTATGGCCCACTTTTGTGTGTCACCTCGCCCGAGAAGAGTGCGGAATGGCTGGCGGCGCTGCTGGAACTCGAGTCTATGTCGCCCGAAGTCGTGAATGCAATTGTAGAGTTGGCGCGGTATACAGGCGACCTGTCACGTGACGTAGCTCCCGAGATGAGGAGCGCAGCGGTGCGTGCGCTGCGAGGAACGGCCGAGCAGGAGCAGATCAGGCGGGTTCAAGAGTTCGTCGCGCCCGACCGGCGGGATGCGGTACGTTCCTTCGGTGAGTCGCTGCCCCTGGATCTGCGCCTGGTTACTTCCGCAGATTGCCTGCTCTCTCTCGTGGCCCTGAATCCCGAACCGGAGAAGGCAGCCTGAGGCGTGAAGAAACAGCGCTCAGGCTTGAACGCCGACCGCGGTTCTTGGTGGAGGGACGTCGGGCAAACCAACATCACGGAGCAGGCGCACAAAGCGCGAATCCATGCGGTGATCGTCCAGCTTGGGATCTACCGACATGAAAAGAATCCAGTTTGAGCGCTCCATATCCGCGCGGGCGAGCCACTCGAACAGGTTGCCGTCTTCACCCAACGCGGCATAGACCAAAGCGACGAAGTAGCTGGGGACGTACCGCTCAGAACGCTGCTTGAGCAGGTCTTCGAGATACGTTCTCGCCCTAACATGATCGCCAGTTTTGGCGTGCACACGAGCGAGATGAGCGCAGGCTATAGGGCTCCATGGGGCCAGTTCGCGCTCTCGCTCGAAGGCCTGGACAGACTCCGCCAACATGCCTTTCGCTTCCAAAGCCTGCCCGTGGATGGCATGTGCTATCGCGAAGTTCGGATCGAGTTCGAAGCATTCCTTGCATTGATCAATAGCTGTGTCGTATTGGCGTGCAAAGTACAGGTCGGAAGCGTAAATCGTGTTGGTTGGGACCGAAACCGGATCCACGTGCAAAGCTCGCTTCAGCGCCGAGAGGCTCTCATTGCAGCGCCCCTGCACAGTAAGGACGAACGCGTACGTGATGTAAGCGAAGGCATAGCTGGGATTCGCCTGCAGCGCCTTACGGCAGTCCGCTTCGGCCCCTGCAAAATCTCGATCGCAGGCTGCTTTGACCCAAGCGATCGGTACGTGCGCCTCTGTGACTGAAAGATCGAGTTCGAGAGCTTTAAGAGCAGACTCTTTCGCCTTCGGAAGTGCCGAAAGTGGGGGCATGGCACCGTGTTGCGAAAGCATGACGTACGCATCAGCCAGCCCGACGTGACTCATCGCGTAATTAGGGTCAAGTTTGATCGCCTGTTCAAAATACTCGATGCTCTTGAGTAGCGCAGGGCTGGTGCGCTTATTCCAGAAATACCGGCCGCGCAAATAGGCTTCATGGGCCTCAGAGTTTGTCTGCTGCTGAATACCGCTTGGCCCCAGGAAACGCAGTGTAGACCGAACGATCCTCTCGGCAACTTCGTTCTGGATAGCAAAGACGTCGGTGATATCGCGTTCGCACGACTCTGACCATATACACGCCTGATCGGAACCGCTGACCAGGCGGGTGGATACGCGTACTCTCTTTCCACACCTCCGTACGCTGCCCGACAAGACGTAGTCGACACCCAACTCGTCCAGAATCTCTGTGAGCTCGCGCTGCTTTTTCTTGTAGCGCATGACGGAAGACGGTGCAATGACGGACAAGTGCGGATGCATGCGACCGACGCGTGCGATCAGTTCCTCAGTGATGCCGTCGCTGAAATGCTCCTCCGGATCGGGCCCGAGATTGTCGAACGGGAGAATGGCGACTCGAATACCGCGCGGGCTGAGCGCATTTGAATCACGGGCTTCAACGCTGTTGATGAAGCGGTATCCCCGGCTGCCTACCGTCTCAATGTAGACAGGCTGCTCAGCTGAGTCGCCGAGTGCAAGCCGGACTTTCCTCATGGCCGTGTTCAGGCTCTGGTCTTCCTGGACGTAGGTGCCGGACCAGACATCCTCGAAGATCGTCTTCCTGCTCACCAGGTGTCCCGGGTTCAGAAGCAACAAGGACAGGACCCGGAACGGTTTGTCCTGAAGGGGAACGCGCACGCCGTTTCTGAAAAGCTCGCCAGCGCGCAGGTCAGCCTCGAACTCACCGAAGTGCAGGCGGGTTGAAGTATTACCAGCCATTGCGGAAGTCAAGACACATTTTTAGCAGCTTACCAGAGGAATATATCGTGTCAAGCCGAGTTGCGGCCGGAAGTGATGGCAGGACGAGCAGCACAGAAAGGGAGGCGAAAAACTTTCCGAACACTCAAAATGTGGGTACCGGTCAGCCAACAACAGCCCTGTCCAACTCATCTTATGGCGTTCCTAATGGAGTTTTCGCCTGCATGAACAAACCTCAAATATTTTCCATGGTCGCCGCCTGCATTCTTGTGGTTGTGCTGGCGGGGTGTGGCGGCGTTGCCAGCAGCAGCAGCACGAGAAACTGCGACACGGGCGGGTGTGGCGGCACCGCTGAGATCAGCGCCGTGAACCACGTCATTATCATGCTGCAGGAGAATCGTTCTTTCGATCACTACTTCGGGCAGATGACGGCATACCGCCAGAGCAGTGGCATGCCGATCAACAGTTCGGATGGCAAGATTAATGACCTGAGTTCGGGAACGTTCTCCAATGTCTCACCAGTGGCGGGCCCAGTAGCCCCATATCACAGCCGATCGGTGTGCACGGAAGATCTCACTCCGGCATGGGCGGAGAGCCACAAGATGATGAACATCACGAATCCGGCCGCTGCCGGCCCCACGTCTCCGATGGACGGATTTGTGAACAATGCGTATGGACTTTCCCAGTACGCCTTGACACTTGGCATCACTCTCGTCGACCAGACGGGCGCTCGTCCCATGGCCTACTTCGATTCGAACGACCTGAACTACTATTACTCTCTCGCCTCCAACTTCGCGATGGGGGACATGTTCTTCTCGCCTGTGCCCGCACGCACTCCGCAAAATCGCATGTACATTCATGCGGCTACCTCGGTCGGGCACGTCCACGACCAGACAACCGGTTTGCTGAATGCGAAAACGATCTGGCAGGAACTCGACGATCAGAAACTCACCTGGAAGATTTACGTCACCGACTCAAGTCCCGGCGTTGGTCTGCTGGGAAACCCGCTTTACAGCTACATCGACTTCTTTTCATATGCGAACAGCCCGGCCGTGCAGGCGAAGATTGTGCCGCTCGACCAGTACTTTGCTGATGTGCAGGCCGGCACTCTGCCGAATGTGGCATTCATCGAGACGGGTCAGTTCAGCGGGCGCGACGAACATCCGAGCAACTTCGACCCGGTGCTCAAGACATTAAATCCGGTCAATGTTCAGACTGGCGCGACTTTCGTTTCGAAGATCATCAATGCACTGATCAACAGCCCTTCGTGGAAAGACAGCGTGTTCTTCTGGGCCATGGACGAAGGTGGGGGACTCTACGACCACGTTCCGCCCATGAGCGTTCCAAACCCGGATGGAATTCAACCGGTGGATCTGAATACCGACCCAACCGTCGGACTGATTGATCCGCCCGGAGATTTCACGATCACCGGGTTCCGCGTGCCGAATTTCATAGTGTCTCCGTTCGCAAAGAAGAATTACGTGTCACATACGCCGATGGACTACACGGCGTACCTGACCTTCATAGAAAAGCGGTGGAACCTGCCGCCGCTTACGCATCGCGATGCCGCCATGCCCGATATGACCGAATTTTTTGATTTCACCAACGGTGGGCCGTGGGCAACACCGCCGTCCAATATCCCGGTCCAGAACACAAATGGCACCTGCGACTTCAATGTCAGCGTGCCGCCTGCTGCAACCAATGGGCCGTAGCATTCACAGGTCTCCGATGGCATTGCGCGAGTGCCTCTACTCGCGCAACCAATCCAACGAGCAAGGAATCACCCCCTGAGTGCTCGAGCAGCTCGCATCTACGAAAGAGTTGCCGCGTGTACCGGTGGCCGTCTTTATCTCGTCCGCAACGAGCTACGCCGCGGTGCTAACGGCATTCTGGTATACCGCTCAGCATTTTGACTTATCGGTTCGCCTGGGCGGACACATGGCGTCGGCGTTCGCCAGTTTCGCCCTGTTGCTCTTTCCCTTCTGGGCTTTCGGATTCGGAGCGGCGTCGCTTCTTCGAGCAAGCATAAAGTCGGATGCACTGCGCGTCCTTCTACCGGCGTTACTTGTCATCCCGTACCTTGTTTTCACGGTCCCCAGGCATGAAGTGAACTTGCCGATAGCGGTGGCTCTCATGGTGATCCCAGTGAGCATCGCTGCGCTCTTTCAGTTCAGACCTCCTGGCGGTAAGCGTGGCGATACCGCTGGTCTGGGTTGGCAGGATTGTGTCGTACTGTTGGTTGTGGGACTGCCGGTCGAGTTTGGGCTGTTTCGTGGAGCATGGCCGCACGCGGGCCTGAGCGCGATGCCCAAACTGCTGCTGGTAGATGCCGCGTTATACGCGTTCCTGGTCGTTCGCGAACTCGATGGCGTCGGTTATGACTTTCGACCTTACCTGCGCGACGTCGTTGTCGGCATTCGCGAGTGGGCGTTTTTCGCGCCATTCGGCATTGGCCTCGGCCTGATGCTGCATTTCATCTCCTTCATGCCTCACTTGCCGGAACTCGGACGAACCGCGGCGGCGTGGCTTGTCACGTTCTTCTTCGTGGCAATCCCGGAGGAACTGTTTTTTCGCGGCCTGCTGATGAATCTGCTGGAGCAGCGGATCGGCACGAACGCATCCATCTTTGTCAGCTCCGTAATCTTCGGGCTCTCACACTTCAACAAGCCTCTGCCCTTTAACTGGCGTTACGTGCTGTTGGCCACGATAGCGGGAGTGTTCTACGCGCGAGCGTGGCGCGACCGGCGACGCCTCCTTTCATCGGGCATCACCCATACGACTGTCGACGTGGTCTGGGGATTATGGTTCAGGTAATCACCCTGAACTGAAAGAACTAAGGCCCCAGTTCGCCGACAGATATAAAAGCCCGCCTCTGGTGTGAGTTGCCCTTTCCGGTGTACCTTTGAGTAAATCCTCGCCGTATCAGGAGCTCCAATGTCGTCGTCACAGGAGACCCTTGCGCCGCCTGCAAGCGATTACCGATCCAAAACTGCTCCACGCTCCACGTCTGAACTACCGGACCTGCAAATCAAGGGTGCCCAGCCGGACGCGAGGATCGTAACCCGGTTCCATAGATGGTCTGCGGCTTTCGGTGGCACGGCAGCTGGTATTGCGCTTCTTACATTGGCTGGTTGGGTATTCCATTTGGACGGCCTCACCAGATGGGTTCCTGGACAGATCAGCATGAAACCGAACACGGCGCTGGCAACACTATGCGCCGGACTCGCACTGCTTATCGTAGAAGCCTGGCCAAAGCCAGCAAGCCGCCGCTTGGCAGTGATTCTTTTTTCGTGCATCACCGTTGCATTTGCAGGCACGGTACTTGTCGAGTACGCGACAGGCATTACGTCCAGCACTTTCGACGACGTGATTGTTCGCGAAGCGGCAGGCACGCCCCTCACGGTGCATCCGGGTCGAATGGCTCCGAACACGGCCGTATCCCTTTTGCTGATCGGGACAGCAGTTCTGCTGTTGGTGTCACGACGTCGGCAGCTGCGGATCACGGCGCAGACGATCGCGGCCTGTACGGGAACCGTGTCGCTACTGGCGCTGCTAGGCTACACGTTCCGTATCGAGGTTCTGTACGGACTCGGGCACCACGTGTACATGAGCCTGCCGGTAGCATGTGCGTTGTTCCTGCTGTCGGTTGGAGTCGCCTGTGCCACTTGTGAATACGGCTTTTTAGGCGAGTTGACGACAGCAAGCGGCGGGAGTCTGATGTTGCGCCGCATTCTACCGCTGGCAATCATAGTCCCCTGGTTTGTGTGTTTTCTTGCTGCACTCGGCGCACGTCACGGATGGTACGGCGGCGATACAGATGACCTGCTCATCGCTGTGTCGCTGATCGTGACCTTCTCGACTGTTCTCTACCTGAATGCACGCGCGCTGAACCGTCTTGATGCGGAGCGTAAGGCAGCCGAAGACGTATTGCGGCGGAGCAGCGAGCAGTGGAGGCTCACATTCGACTGCATGTCAGAAGGCCTGAGTTACCACGACCTGGACTACAACGTCGTTGCGACGAACGCATCCTTCCGCAGGCTCGTGGGCAGCAACGAAGTCGAAGGACACAAATGCTTCCAGGCCGTACACGGGTGCAGCAAACCCCACGAGGACTGTCCGATGGCGCGAACGCTGGAAAGCGGCCGGACGCAGGAGTCCGAGATCTTTGAGCCGCGCCTGGGCAAGCACCTTCTGGTGCGAACGGACCCCGTGCGCGACAGTTCCGGCCAGATCTTCCGCATTGTGCACGTGGTGGAGGACATCACCGCGCGCAAGAGCGCCGAAGAGAATATGCGACGCCTGGCAGCAATCGTCGAGCAGTCCGACGATGCAATCTTCAGCACGGACCTGGAAGGCCATATCCTGAGCTGGAACCGTTCGGCTGAACGCATCTACGGGTACGCGAGAGGCGAGATCATCGGTAAGCCTGTCACGCTGCTGAGTCCGCCGGAGGCTCCAAACGATTCAGCCACTGTTCTGGCGCGAGTCGCCACGGGCGAACGCCTGGAAAGCGAAGAGCGGGTCCGCGTGCGCAAGGATGGCTCACGGTTCTTCGCTTCTCTGACCGTTTCTCCACTCCGCGATGCTCACGGTACCATCGTGGGCTCGTCGGGTATTGTCCGCGACATCACCGACAGGAAGCGGGCTGAGCAGGAAGTGCAGCGCACACGGGCGGAGTTGAATGCGGTCGTGGACAGCATGGGAGAAGGCTTGTATCAGCTTGACACCGAGGGACGGCTTGTCTTCATGAACGCCACATGCGAGCGCCTGCTCGGTCATTCGTTAAACGAGATCCTCGGCTGCAAAATGCATGACGTGATTCACTCGCGCCTGCCGGACGGCACTGTGCGCCACAGCGGAGACTGCCCTTTACTTGGGGTTCTCCGCAGAGGCGATCCGTTCCACAGCGACCGGGACTGGTTCATTCGCAAAGACGGCAGCTTTATGCCCGTGGAGTACACGAGTTCGCCGTTGATCGTGGATGGCAAGCTCAGTGGAGCCGTCTTGTCGTTCCGCGATATCACCGAGCGCCAGCAGGCCGAGGAAGAACAGCAGCGCCTGCATGAACTCGAGAGGCGCGCGCGCCGCGAACTCGAGTCAAAGAACGCCGAGATTGAAAAGCTGAACTCCGGGCTTGAGATGCGAGTGAAGCAGCGGACGGCAGAACTGGAAACGGCGAACCGTGAGCTCGAAGCCTTCAGTTATTCGGTTTCCCACGATCTGCGCGCTCCGCTTCGCAGCCTGGACGGATTCAGCCACATCTTGCTCGAGGAGTACCGCGACAAGCTCGATGATGAAGGCCGCGACTTCCTCAATCGCCTGCGAAACGCAAGTCAACACATGGGGCAATTGATCGACGCTCTGCTTCAGTTGTCGCGTGTGTCACGTTCCGAGATGACGCGGCAGGAAGTGGACCTTTCCGACTTTGCAGTTCAGATCATGGCGGACTTCAAAAACCACTGGCCGGACCGCCGATGCGAGCTCGAAATCACGCCCAATCTGCATGTGATCGGCGACCCTCGTCTACTTCATGCTGCGCTGCATAACTTGCTTGGCAACGCATGGAAGTTCACCGCCAAATGCGGTGAAGCACGCATACAGTTTGGCGTGATGGAAGAGAACGGCCAGCAAGTCTTCTTCGTCCGCGACAACGGTGCGGGCTTTGACATGAACTATAGCAATAAGCTGTTCGGAGCCTTTCAGCGACTGCACACCGCGAGTGAGTTCGAGGGCAGTGGCATCGGGCTTGCGACTGTCCAGCGCATAATTCGGCGGCACGGAGGAAAGGTTTGGGCGGAGGGCCGTCCTAACGAGGGCGCAACCTTCTATTTCACGATCGCATGAATGCAGTTCACGGCAGAACTCAAAGAATGTAGATTAGCTACTGGTAATGCGTTTAGTGACGGTGACTAGAGGGCGTGAATGAACAACACGGAAAAGATGATCCTGCTGGTGGAAGATAATCCTGACCATGAAGCTCTGACCCTACGAGCGTTGCGGAAGGCTGGTCTGGCCAACCCCGTCGTAGTCGCCCGCGACGGTGCTGAGGCGCTCGATTTTCTCTTCGGCACGGGTTCGTACGCCGGTCGCAAAACGAGCGAAATGCCGCAGACTGTTCTGCTCGATCTCAAACTGCCGAAAGTGGACGGACTGGAAGTGCTGCAGCGAATGCGTTCCGACGACCGCACGAGACTGATACCGGTAGTGGTACTCACTTCGTCAGATGAAGAGAACGATCTGGTGGCGAGCTACAAGTACGGCGCGAACAGCTACATTCGCAAGCCGGTGGACTTTGTAGAGTTTGTGGAAGCCACCAGGCAGCTCGGTCTCTACTGGCTCGTGCTCAACGAACCGCCCAAAGGGAATAAGTAGACCAACAATGACGAAACCTCGGAAAGCATTGCAGAAGCTCAGTCCGTAGTTTGACGAGCGGGTTTCGCAGTCTGTGTGCCTGACGTGTTTTGCTGGGCATTTCCGCCCTGTCCTGCTTTACTGCCGAGAGTTGGATTCACCTGATTCCCGTTCTGCACGACCATGGCCCGGTTCTGGCCGGTGTTGGGCATTCCGGACGCCACGCGTCGAACGAAATTCGCGGCCGTTGATTGCCGTACCCCCATGGTGCCCTGTCCATTCACGGCGGTGGCGGTTTCGGCTCCACCCGATCCCGCAAATGCTGGAATGCCTTTGTCTCCGCTGGTGGAGCCGTCCGAACTCGTCATGATCTGGTTCTGGTTCGGACTCATACTAGGCACGTCAGAAACGGAGGCGTTTCCGGTGAGATGACTGTTACCGATTCCAACGCCATCAGCCGGGGGTGTCTGCTGCGCCAACGCAAGAGAACCTGCAATCATCATCAGAACCATGGTGCCAACCGCCTGTCGCATTCCGACCTCCGTCGTATTCCGCTTTACCTGACTTTGGATGCTTCTGTGACTTCGGACGAAGCTGCCGCGGTTGAAGACTTGCGCCCCTCTCAGCCAGGTCGGACTCGCATCTAAGGAGCCAGCATGGCTCGACCACTCAAACACGTGCCGACCCCGGTACCTGTGCCCGAGAAGCGAGGCGCCGGTCGGCAAGAGCAAGAACCCCCCACTGTAAGCATTGATACATCGCGCCGTTCCGCCCACGAGATCCTCGACGAAGCGACTGAGCTTGCGCGTAAAGAAATAGAGCGTCCGGTGAAGGCGCTCGCATTTTCGGGATTGGCAGGCGGGATCACGATGGGTCTGACGGGAATGGCCGTTGCGATCACCCGGGGCACTCTCGGCCATGGTCCCAACCAGGACCTCGTCGCCTTCTTGTTTTATCCCATTGGATTCATTGCCGTCATCATCGGTCGTGCACAGTTATTCACTGAGAACACTCTCTACCCCGTGATTCTGGTGCTTGAAGAACCCCGCCACATCTGGGCGACCCTGCGTCTCTGGGCTGTAGTGTTAGCGGCTAACATCGCGGGCGCAGGCCTGTTCGCGATCCTCGCCGTGCGTACCGGCGCGTTGAACGCCACTTTCACAAAGGAACTTATTGCACTCGGACGAGACAGCGCCAGTCTTGGCATGGCGGATGTCTTCTGGACTGGTGTGGTCGGTGGATGGGTGATCGCCCTCGTAGCATGGATGGTGACTGCGAGTCACTGGACCATCGGGCAGATTGTTGTCATTTGGCTTCTGACGTTTGTTGTCGGCATCGGCCACTTTGCGCACTGCATCGCTACGACCGGCGAGATATTGGCTGCGGTGTTTTCAGGCAGCCTGCCGGCAACGAGCTACGTTCGGTGGATCATTCCCGCTACCGCCGGCAACATCCTGGGTGGTGTGTTTATCGTCAGCCTTTTGAACTGGGGACAAGTGAGAGCGGGGGAGACGTAGAGAAGCGGCCAAGTCTGGTGAAACCAAGCTTGCGTCCCATTTTTTGTCTGATGGGCTCTTTAGGAATAGGAACAGGAGTGATCATGCGTTTGAAACCGGTGCGTCGCATTGCAAAGCTCGGAGCCAGAGTTGCTGAACGGGATTTCGGCCGCGATCTGAAACGGGCTGCCTTGTTGGGCGGCCTGGGTATGGCGGTGGCAGGCGTGGGGCTTGGCGTAGGTGTGGGCCTCACAGGGTGGGCGCTGTGGCGTCGCTTTGGTATGCGTCCGGAGGAACTACGGGGTCGGGTTGTTCTCATCACGGGCGGTTCACGAGGCTTGGGATTTGCGATTGCGCAAGAAGTGGCACGGCTGGGGGCGCGCATCGTCATATGTGCCCGGGATGAACGCGAGCTGCAGATCGCGCGCGAACAGCTTCAGCGGGGCGGTTCAGAGGTTCTGGCGATCACATGTGATGTCACAAACCGCGATGACGTGCTGCAGATGGTGAATGAAGCCAACGCTCATTTTGGGCGCATCGATGTGTTGATTAACAACGCCGGTGTGATTCAGGTAGGCCCCATTCAGTCGCAGACCATTGTTGACTTCCAGGAAGCCATGGACGTGATGTTCTGGGGTGTCGTATATCCGACGCTCGCTGTCCTTCCGCAGATGATCGCGCGCCGCGAAGGACGCATCGCGAACATCACCTCGTTCGGCGGCAAGGTGGCGGTTCCGCACCTGGCTCCATATGGCGCCGCGAAGTTCGCGGCCGTGGGCTTCTCAGAAGCGATGCGAGCGGAGCTGGCGAGAGACAACGTGAAAGTGACGACGGTCGTGCCGGGGTTGATGCGAACAGGTTCCCATCTGAACGCCCACTTCAAGGGAAACAACAGTGCCGAGTTCACATGGTTCGCCTTCGGCGCCGCGACACCCGGCATTTCCATGAACGCACGGCGCGCAGCGCGAAAGATCGTCAATGCAATACGCCGGGGACGGGCCGAGATCATTCTCACCCCTCAGGCCAAATTGGCGGTCATGTTTCATGGTCTGTTCCCGGGACTTACGTCGGACGTACTCGGCATCATCAACCGTGGGTTGCCGAGCGTACCGATGGGCACCGGTCAAGACCGCCACACCGGCAGGGAGAGCGAAAACGCCATCACACGGTCTATGCTCACCGAATTCGGTCGCCGCGCAGCGCGTGAGTTCAACCAGTTTGCGGAGCAGAGCGGAGGTACGGTACCACTGACCCGCGGTGACGTTGCTATCTGATCGTATCTTCTACCCGAAGGACCACCACTTCCGACGGCGCGAATGTGTCGCGCACTGCCTCCGTGGCGCAGCGGGCAACCTGTGTGCTGCCTTGACACTCTTGCATTACAGCAAAATCTCCTGGCAAGCAGATTCCTTGAAAGCCGCGCCATTCAAACTCGCGCTTTACGCCGTCATCTATTTTGTTTTGATGATGGGGCTCTGGGTGCTTTACACGTCCAGCATCCATGTTTGGGAGTTGGTCGTGGGCGGGGCGGCAGCGGTCCTGGCAACCATCGCGACTGCGGTCGTGGAAGAGCAGCGCTTCGCTCAGTTCGCGCCCGATACCAGGTGGTTGTTGTATTTCTTCATGCTTCCCTGGTTTGTGCTTCGTGATACCGCGCTCGTGTACCGTGCAGCCGTGAAGTATGCGCTCAAGCAGAAGTCCGATGGCTACTTGATCGCCTTGGATTTCGATTCCGGAGGCGAAGACGCACGATCGTCAGCCCGTCGCTCTCTGGTAACCGCTCTAACCACAATTCCTCCGAACTCGGTCGTGATCGGCATTGATCGCACGAACAACCAGATCCTGCTCCACATGCTTGCGCCCGACGACGTTCCCTGGTTCGTGAAGCAACTCGGAGGCCGTGCATGAATTCGTGGCTGCTCGGAGCCACCGTTCTTATGTTTTCGTTGATACCGTGCGGAATCGTTGTGTTCAAAGGCGACGCTATGAATCGTTTAATCGGATTGGAAATGGCGGGCATGATCGAGGTGCTCATTTTCATTCTGCTTGCTGAAGGCACGCATCGCGTGCCGTTCTATGATCTCGGCCTCGCACTAGCGCTGCTGGCGTTCGGCGGCGGCCTTGTATTCGCACGATTCCTGGAGCGTTGGCTATGACCGTAGCCGTCTGGTTCGCCCTGACACCCCGGGAGACTCTGACTGACGTGTTCCTGTGGGCGGGAGTGATTACAGCCGTACTTGCGGCGTGCTCGTTGCCGCTCAGCACTGAATTCTTCGACCGTATCCATTACATGGCGCCGGTTGCGGACGTCAGTGCCATATGCGTCCTGGTCGCGGTCGTTCTGCAGGAAGGTTGGGGACAGGCAGCAGTGAAGATGATCTTTATCTGTATCGTGCTCATCCTGATGAATGCCGTTCTCGCTCATGTGACCGCACGAGCCGCACGCGTCCGCAATATGGGTCACTGGACGCCGCAACCGCACGAACAGCTGCGGAGTGCCGGGGCAGAGCGACCGCAGCAGGACGCATAACACTTCGAGGAGAGCCTTAATGCTGCTCATCCAAGTGGTCGTCCTCATCTTCGTTGTTGTTGCAGGCACGGGGGTCGTGCTGACGCGAGATCCGGCGAGCCAGGCCGTCGCGGTCAGCTTCTATGGGCTGCTACTCGCGCTCATGTTCTTCATCTTCCAGGCGCCTGACGTTGCGCTTTCCCAGATCGTGATCGGAGCAGTCGCGCTTCCATTGATGGTCATGCTGGCGCTGGCGAAACTGCGCATGACCGAGCAGGATCGCAAACGCGCCAAGGATCCGAACGAAGATGGAGCATCAAAGCCGCGGGAGAATGCGCAGGAGACAGCATGAGCGCGAGTGTACGCAAGGCTTTTTTCCTTCTGTCTGTCCTCGGGTTTCTGGCGCTGTACTTGGGGGGTGCTCGCGGTCTTCCCCCGCTCGGCCACTATAAGGGCCCATACGGTGACGTTCTCAACAGTGTCGCAACCTACGAACGCCACGTGACCGATGTCGTAACAGCTGTCAACTTCGACTACCGCGGTTTCGACACACTCGGAGAAGAGTTCATTCTGTTCATTTCTGTCATGGGTGTAGCCCTGCTGCTCCGCAAGGAAGAACACGAGGGTGGCGGG
>JAEZPW010000064.1 GCA_023441255.1 Acidobacteriota bacterium | reverse complement strand
TCCTCGCCGGTCCAAACCCCGGGCGCTACACAATCTTTTACGCTGTCAGCATTTCAGGCTTCTGTGCCTGATGCGGATGCTGGTCGCCCTTATAGACGTTGAGCTTTTTGCTCATCGCCTTGCCCAGCTTGCTCTTCGGGAGCATGCCCTTGATCGCTTCTTCCACGATCAGTTCGGGCTTGCGGGCCAGGCGCTTGGTGAACTCTTCCTGCCGCAGTCCGCCGGGGAACCCTGTGTAGTGCCGATAAACCTTGCTATCGGCCTTGAGGCCGGTCAGTTTCACCTTATCGGCGTTGATGACGATCACGTGATCGCCGGTGTCGATAAACGGGGTGTAGCGCGGGTTGTCCTTGCCCGAAAGAATGCGGGCGACACGAGTGGCCAGCCGACCGAGCGGCTGATTGGCCGCATCAACGACATACCACTTGCGCGCAATTTCCCCCTCTTTGGGGAAATAGGTTGACATCTGAACTCTCCCAAAATTTAGAAAAAGCAGGGACCGCTAAGGTAACCCAGAACGCGGAAACGCGCAGGGGACTTCCCCAGGCGGGCAACCACTAGACAGCGAAAGTATAGATTCTAGGCGACAGCAGAGCGGAATGTCAACGCAAAGACTATCGTCCGCTACTCGGGTGTACGGTCGGTCACTCGTTACTAGAATATCACTGGCGTGCTTGAAGATGCCCAATTACCGTAGCACCGATGAAGCGTTTCAGCCTGTCGGTCCTCCTTGCGATCCTCTGCGGCTTCCCGGTATGTGCCCCTGCTCAGGACCTCCAGAGTGCTCTGCGGGACCTGTGGCTCAACAAGACGATCTCGTTGCGCGTGCCGGACAGCTCACGCGAGATGCGCTTCGACGCGGAAGGCAAGCGCACGACGTCGCCCAATCCCGGAGAGTGGTACAGCGATACCGACCTGCATGTCACCGGCATCTCTGTGGTCGGCGAACAACTCGACATCACTGCCAACCGCATGGACATCGTGTTCGACTACCAGGGCGGCACCTTCAGCGATGTGATGAGTGACCGCACGGTTCACATCATCATCTCGCTTCCTCCGAACGCGACCGATTTCTCCAGGGTGTTACCCGCGCTGAACCGCGTCTTTCTGACCTCAAAAGAAAGCCCCACCGACTTCGCCCCGGAACACTGGCAGTCGTGCCTGAAGCACCTGAGGCAAGAACAGGGCGTGTGGACGTGCTCCGACCCCGGCAAACCCAAGGTAGATTCCATGGTCGACCCCGCGACCGGTGAGACCATTTACCTGAACCCTGATGCGAAAGGACTGAAGCCGCCGAGGATTAAGAAAGCTACCCACGCTCGCTACACGCGACTCGCGAAACAGATCCGCTGGGAGGGAAGTGTGTTCCTGCAGGCGATCATCGACAAGGACGGAAAGCCCACGCACATCCGCATCATCAGACCCCTGGGATACGCGCTGGAAGAAGAGGCGGTAAAGGCGGTAAAGAAGTGGTCCTTTGTGCCGGCCACAAAGGACGGCAAACCGGTAGCCATGCAGATCCCGATTGAAATGGCATTCCAGTACTCGCCTGAGTACTAGAAGCACACGGTCCCTCGCTGGCCTGCCGCAGCGGTGAGAACAAGGCAATGAGAAGAAAGAGAGTTGTCATTCCGTAGCGAGGAATCTTTACCGCCACGACGATCGTCGTGCGGGTAGCGGTTACTCGCTACGCTCGGAATGACAAACTTCCGTCAGGAACTCGTTACGCCTTGCCCTTCTTCTCGATTTTTGCCCAAGTGTCTTTGAGCGCTACCGTGCGGTTGAACACCAGTTTGCCCGGCTTCGAATCGGGGTCCACGCAGAAATAGCCGAGACGCTCGAATTGATAGCGCTCGCCGGGCTTGGCGTCGGCCAGTGAAGGTTCCAGCTTGCAATCAGTCAGAACTTCGAGCGAGTTGGGGTTCAGGTTGGCCGTGAAATCCTGGCCGGGTTCCACTTCGCCCGGATTCTCCTTATTAAACAGGTGATCGTAGAGCCGCACTTCGGCCTCCACGTGATGCCAGGCCGGCACCCAGTGGATGGTGGCCTTCACCTTTCGGCCATCGGGGGCGTTGCCGCTGCGGGTCTCGGGATCGTAGGTGCAGTGGACTTCGACGACCTCGCCCTTCGCGTCTTTGACCACACTCGTACACGTGATGAGATATCCGCCGCGCAGGCGTACCTCGCGTCCGGGCGACAGGCGGAAGAACTTGGGCGGAGGCACTTCGCGGAAGTCGTCCTGCTCGATGTAAAGCTCGCGCGAGAAGGGCACGTCGCGGGTTCCGGCCGAGGGATCTTCGGGATTATTTGGCAGTTGCAGATGATCAACCTTGTCTTCCGGATAGTTGTCGATGACGACCTTCAGTGGCTTCAGCACGGCCATTGCGCGACGCGCATGCTTGTTCAGGTCTTCGCGCACGAAGTGCTCGAGCATGGCGATGTCGGTGGTGCCGTTTGTGCGCGACACGCCGACCGCGGCACAGAAGTTCCGGATCGACTCAGGGGTGTAGCCGCGGCGACGAATGCCGGAGATGGTGGGCATGCGCGGGTCGTCCCAGCCGCTGACGTATTTTTCGTTTACGAGCTGCAGCAGCTTGCGCTTACTCAGCAGCGTGTAGGTGAGGTTCAGGCGGTCGAACTCGATCTGCTGCGAGGGGAAGATGCCGAGCTGTTCGATATACCAGCGATAGATCGGCTGATGGTCGGTGAACTCGAGCGTGCACATGGAGTGCGTAACGCGCTCGATGGAATCCGACTGGCCATGCGCGTAGTCGTACATCGGGTAGATGCACCACTTGTTGCCCGTCCGGTGGTGTTCTGCGTGGAGCACGCGGTACATGACGGGATCGCGCATGTTCATGTTGGGCGAAGCCATGTCAATCTTGGCGCGCAAGGTTTTGGAGCCGTCGGGGAACTCGCCGTTCTTCATGCGCACGAACAGGTCAAGGTTCTCCTCGATGGAACGATTGCGGTACGGGCTTTCTTTGCCGGGTTCGGTCAGCGTGCCGCGGTACTCGCGGATCTCGTCCTGCGTCAGGTCATCGACATAGGCTTTGCCCGCCTTAATGAGCTGGATGGCCCACTCGTAAAGCTGGTCGAAGTAGTCTGAGGCGTAAAACAGCCCTTCCCACTCGAAGCCCAGCCAGCGCACGTCCTCCATGATGGACTCGACGTACTCGGTTTCTTCCTTGGTCGGGTTGGTGTCGTCGAAGCGCAGGTTGGTGCGGCCACCGAACTCGTCGGCCAGCCCGAAGTCCAGGCAAATGGCCTTGGCGTGCCCGATATGCAGGTAGCCGTTGGGCTCGGGAGGGAAGCGCGTCTGTATCGTGGCGTCGCCAAACTTGCTCGTACGTATGTCTTCGAGGAACTTCTCACGAATGAAATTCGAGGGAGTGGCTGGGGCCGCAGTTTCTGCAGGCGTAGCGGCCGCATTAACGGTCTCTGGCTTGGTAGTCATGGTTACGGTTCTATTCTATACGGCGGGGGACAGAAACAACCCGTTCACGGAGTGGGCGGATTGATGTATAGCCGAGATGGTAGGTACTAACTCGATACTTGACGCCTGATCCTGTTAGTTGCACCATACCTCTCATCTGGGTAGATGACTTTCTAGCTACCTCATGAGCCCCGTGCTCCGAAAGAGAGAAGCCCGATGAACGAAGGCGTAGCATTCATAAGAGAACAACTGAGACACGAAATTGATAAGTGCGCTAGGGAACTCTTAAGCCTCCAGGAGGCGTATAGAAGCCTTGAGGAAATTGAGGAAAGTCGAGGCGAACGTACTACTTCAGTTCCGACGGTAAGGAGCAACAGATACCTAGGCGGCAAGTTGCGTGACCACATAAGGGATAGGATCACACAGATAGGTCATCCTATGACTCCACACGACTTGGTGACCGACCTCTTAGCAGGCGGGGCTTACTTAGGGAAAGATCCAAAGCGAACGGTGGCAATGGTGAAGATCACGGTGACTCAGAACTCCGCTCACTTCGCTTTCACTGACGACGGTCTAATAACGCTTCGAGAGTGGGCGCAAAGATCCGACTCAAGTCCAAGCAGGTAGGCAGAAATTGATGAGCCAACGACGCCCCAAACTCTTGCGAACGTTTCGTAGCTCTGGACGCAACAGTTCGGGACGCCGCTTGACCGCGAATGAAATCATCCCTTTGCTTACAGCTTTGGTTGTTTTGCTAACCGAGATCGTGAAGCACTGGAAATAGCCACGGGTCGGGACGCTTGGATTGCGTGGGACTTATTTCCTGCTTTATATCAGCGCTCGCGTGACCGGCAAAAGAGACAAAACCCTGTTTGGAGGTAACGCTAGTCACCGCAGCGGCGACGCGTGCTTCGGCTCGTATAAGTACAGCTCGCTGCCGCCGGGCAGCTTGAATGCCGTGAGGCGTCCCCACCGCTGTTCGGTTATTCGCTGTGTGAACTCGACGCCTTTTGCTTTCAGTTCGGCGGTGGTTTGCTCAAGGTTGTCGCACATCAGGTAGAGCTGGTGACGGCCATTCTCGTTGGCAGAATCGGTCGGGTGTATGCCGAGTTCGCCAGGCGGAAGGGCGAAGATGAGCCAGCCCTGGCCGGCGTCAACGGCGGGGAGCTTTAAAACATCGCGGAAGAATGCGCGGTCGGCTTCGGCGTTCGTGGTGTAGATCACGGTGTGGACGGCGTTGATCATAGAGTGTCCTTTCCCATGACGTTGGACTCACATGCTGGGCCTCGAGAACACTTCTTGGCGGGTGCCGTGCTGGGGTGCGGAGGGTGCTGGAG
>JAEZPW010000055.1 GCA_023441255.1 Acidobacteriota bacterium | reverse complement strand
ACCACGACCTTGCCTTCATTCACGACGTCGGATTTGGCTCATTTGCGCGCCAATCCAGCTCCGGGTTGTTGCGCATTTTCAGGCAGCATGGCGTTAAGTCTGGCCTCGTGATTGACATCGGTTGCGGAACGGGCATCTGGGCCGAGCAGTTGCTGCGCGCAGGCTACGACGTGCTCGGTATCGATCTTTCACCGGCCATGCTGAAACTCGCGCGAGAACGTGCACCGGACGCGAGGTTCGTGCGTGCGTCGTTCCTCGATGCAAAGCTGCCGCCGTGTGACGCTGTGAGCGCCATGGGCGAAGTTCTCTGCTACGCACTCGACCGCCGCAACACGCGCCGGCAACTGCGGACCTTGCTGGCGCGCGTTCACGCTGCCGTGCGTCCCGGTGGCGTTTTCATCTTCGACGTGGCGGAACCGGGCCGCGTCGACGACCTTCCGCCGAAAACGTATTGGGAGGGCGAGGACTGGGCACTGCTGCGCGAGGCCGAGGAAGATTCCAGACGTCGCACCCTCATGCGCCGCATGACCATCTTTCGCCGCGCTGGCCGTAGCTGGCGCCGCAGCCAGGAATGGCACTTGCTCAACCTCTACCCGCGGGACGAAGTTCAACATGAACTCGAGCGGCTCAGCTTCACGGTCACTCCGCTCAGCGCATATGGCAGGCAGCAGTTCCCCGCACACCTGGCCGGATTCGTAGCGGTGAAGAACGCGCAACTCTGATGCCCGGAAACATGCGATACTCGGCCACATGAGGAATGCGTGGCGTGCGGTAATCGCATTGTTCGGTGTCTGCTTTCTCATGGCGGCAACCGGATGCAACAGCTGCGGATTCTACACACACAACACGTTCAAGGCCGATTCGACCGCAGCACAGCCGCTCAATTCAGGTGCTGCTCGCCGAGATCTCTCCGCGGACGAATCTCGCGGCGGGCATACGCTCAAGCGCCACGTGGGCCGCACCGACGCTGAACTTCGCGAGCGTCTACAGCGCGAGCCGAACATCGGCGCGGCTTCCACCTACACGGACCGTGCAACAGCGGAGCAGGTTGTGGCGGAGGCCATCGCCGCCAACCAGGATCGGATCTCCCGCTGGGCAGAACGAAGCAGCGGCCGCCATCCCAACCTCGTTTTGGACTACAATTCCACGCAAGCTGTCGGTCGGACGTTACGCCGTGGCGAGTCCGAAGCCGAAGCCTGCTCCCATGCGCTGGTGGTTTTGAAATTCGACGGCCATGGAGAGTACCATGTCGTGACTTCATATCCGGAGTGTCGATGATGCCGAACAAGGCAGCCAAACAAGTCGAAGAATACTCGGCTCTGAGGGCATTCATGCATGGCTACCTGCACGAAGACTTCGCCGACGAATATGGCTCGGCGCCAGAGGCCGTGCGCGAGTTCCGCTCCGATGCTGAAGATGATGAGTTCAAGGAAGTCGCCGCGCAGTGGCGGCGCTTCTTCCACTCGGCGAAGGCGAAGCCGATAAAGAACGTTCAGGCGGCGATCCGAGAGCACTTTGGCGGAGGCTGGATGCCCCGCAGCCACGAAGAGCTCGAAGCCGTCAGTGCCGTTTTCGAACATCCGCGCGAGAAGGGGCACGAGGAAGACGACGAATTGTAGATTTCAGATTGTAGATTTCAGATTGAAAGGCATTCGTACCGACACCAGCGCCTGCATCTGAGCGCAATCTGCAATCACGCGGGCACGTAGTAAAACGCCACCGCCAGGATCAGATACACCGCGACCAGTTGCACGCCCTCAAACCAGTTGGTCTCGCCATCGTAGGAAATCATTTGCAGCACCAGCACGGCCAACCCTATGCCGGCAATCTCCAAGCCGGTGAATACCAGCGACATATGCGGGTGCATGAACCAGGAGGCGAACACCAGCAGGGGAGCGACCAGCAATGCGATCTGTGAGCTTGATCCGACGGCGATGTTGAGCGCGACATCCATCTTGTTTCGCGCCGCCATGATGACAGCCGTTGAGTGTTCGGCGGCGTTGCCGATGGCGGCAATGATGATGACGCCGAGAAAAAGGTCAGAAACGCCGAGGTGCTCTTTCACGGCTTCGAGTTGGCCCACGAGAATTTCGCTCATGTATGCAACCAGGACAGTAGCGACGGCCAGGGATATGACGGCACTTTTTGCCGGGGGAGTATCGCCGTCGCTCTTGCCAGCCATCCGCGGCGACGAACTGCGACCCTGTCCGCTGCTTTCCGAGCCGCCTGGCCCGCGGGGCTCCGCGCCAGATTTCTGTGACTTGCTCGGGCCTGAGCCGAATCCCATGGTGAACAGCATGCTGCTCGCATACACCAGCACCAGGATCAGCGACGTCCAGAGGCTCAGGTGCTCAATGGTGACGCCGTTCTGTTTCAGCCGCCCATAGGTGGCGAGGTCGTAGACCGCAGGCACTACGAGGGCCACGACCGCAATGAACAGCATGGTCGAGTTCACGGCGGCGTCGCGGCGAGAGAACGTCTGTTTCTCGCGACGCAAGCCACCGACAATGCAGCTCATGCCGAGGACAAGCAGGGCATTGCCGATGATGCTCCCGGAAATGGAAGCCTTCACGATCTCTACGTGACCGGCACGCAGAGTAAAGAAGCCGATGATCAGTTCGGTGGCGTTGCCCATGGTGGCATTGAGCAACCCTCCCCATCGCTGGCCGATGTAATGAGCCAGTACATCGGTCGCTTCTCCGAGCGCGCCTGCTAGAGGAATGATGGCCAGCGCAGCTGCCGCAAACACGAGCACCGGTCCGGGGTGAACAAACCAGTGCAATACCAGAGCCGCAGGGATGGCCAGCAACATCCAGTCGAGCACCGCGTGCCCGGTTTTGATCGGAAATTTGGCCCGGAGTGTGTGCAGACCTCCGTCGTGCTTGCCCATAGCTGTGCGATTGGAGGCTGGGGAAGACCGGAAAGTTGCGGAAGCGCAATGACTTCTGTTGTTTGTTCTTCAATCGTCTATTCGTTATTCAATGGTCGGCCTTTGCTTGCGCCAATTCCTCCAGCTTCAATTGCTCCAGATACTCGCGAAAGTCCTTGCCCAAGTCGGACCGCTTGAGGGCGAACTCAACTGTTGCCTTCAGGAACCCGAGCTTGTCGCCCGTGTCGTGGCGTTTGCCTTCGAAGCGCAGGCCGTAGATCTTCTCTTCCTTGAGCAGCTGGCGCATGCCGTCGGTGAGTTGGAGTTCGCCGCCGGAGCCCAGCGGTGTGCGATCGAGCATCTCGAAGATGCGCGGGGTGAGGACGTAGCGTCCGATGATGGCCAGGTTGGAGGGCGCTTCTTCCATACGCGGCTTTTCCACGAGGCTCTGGATGTCGAATACCCGCCCGCCGAACTTGCCTTCGACCGGCTTGGCGTCGATGACACCATACGATGAGATCGTCGGTCCTTCGATCGCCTGCGTGGCGATAACGGAACAACCGGTCTCCATGTAGACGTCGATCATCTGCTTCAGGCAGGGCACGTCGGCGTCGATGACGTCGTCGGCCAGCAACACGGCGAAGGGTTCGTTGCCGACGAGTTCGCGCGACATCAGCACCGCGTGGCCGAGCCCCATCGCTTCCTTCTGGCGGGTGTAGGAGACGTGGATCATGTCTGAGATCTGCCGCACGATCTGCAGCAGTTCGGTCTTGCCGCGCTCCTCCAGCATCTTTTCAAGTTCGTAGCTGACGTCGAAGTGGTCTTCGATTGCCGTCTTGCCGCGCCCAGTCACGATGATGATCTGGTCGCATCCGGAAGCGAGCGCTTCCTCCACGCCATATTGAATGATCGGCTTGTCCACCAGCGGCAGCATTTCCTTGGGCTGCGCCTTGGTCGCGGGAAGGAACCTCGTGCCCAGTCCAGCGGCGGGAAAGACGGCCTTGCGTACAGTCTTGTTCATTGCATCCACGCTCTCTATCTATATGAGGCCCGAAGGGAAACTCGCTAACTTATCACGGCTGAGCCATTCGCAGGTATCACGACGTTGGATGCGCTCGGGAACCGGCAGGTGGGCAATTGTAAAGCGGCGTCCATTTTCTAAGACTCACGACATATGCCCATTCCAGGAAATGGAGTCAGTATTTGGACGTATCGCAACGCTCACTGATTGACGGCTTGGTTTAGGAGGGATACTATCCCCCCCCAAAGGTCGTTTAACGATATAGAAAAGGAAGCAGGTCTGGATGAAAAAGCTTTCTAGTATATGTGCACTTGTAATTCTATTGGCATGTGTGCAGGTCGCATTCGCACAGGGCGGCGGCGCATGCGTGTGGATCACAGAGGGCGCGACTCTTCACTGCGGGCAGTGCGGCAATTTGGATACTGTCGTGACATCAAGGTGCTTGGGGATGGCGACGGCATGGCATTGCTTGCAAAGCTATGGAACCTGCTGCGGAAGGGGCTACACGATCGCGAACTATAGCAGTGTTAACAATGAAGGCTGCAAGGGCGGTGGAGGAGGGCTCTCGATCGAGGCGAGGGAAAAGCTCGATGCGGAAACCGATCCCTATATTCTGTCACGTGTTTTGGTACCAAGCTGTTCGGGCAGCCTCTTTCCCTTGAGGTCTCGCACACTGGATGAAAAGGTGCTTCCGGAAATTTAGCAGAGGAGATCAAAGGTGAGATTGACGGACAAGGCTCTGTTGCTCGCATTAGTGATCCTCGCCGCTACAACTTTCGCGGCGGCGCAGGATCACGCAGGTAGTGCGGATGCCCCCAAACCCCACGCTACGGGACACGATGAAAAGGTTCAGCGACTTCGCGTTGCGGACACCATGATCGCCCACGTGGACGCCGACGTGACCGTAATGCCCTTTAAGTGCGATCCCGACGAGAACTTCTATTTCCGCACATATGGCGATATCGACGAGCTAGCTGGACCGATACTGAAGGTGAACCCGAAGGGAGAGCTGGAGCGTACATTCTCGATTGGCAACGCTGGCCTCCCGGGAATTCACGCTTACGATTTCAATGTAGCCGAGGACGGCGGCGTGAGTCAGTTGGGATGGCTGGTCGGTTCGAAGACTCACGAAACGTACTGGGTCAAGTTTCGCAGCGACGGTACAGTGGGCGGAAAGGAGAAGTTGGCAGCGGGTTTTGTCCCAACCGGGCCAATAGCGACATTCCCGTCGGGAGAACTGCTAGTGTCAGGGTTCCGTGTTGAGAGTGACGCAGAAACTCCACGCAAGGCTTTTACGGCGATCTTTGCTGCGGATGGCGCCCTCATTAAGGAAGTAATTCCTCGTGAAGACCAACGAATCGATGCGGAATTTGACGAGCGAACGAAAACGGAATCTTTTCGCCTGCCGAATACGGCAATTTCGTCCAGTGTCGCGGTAACGGGCTCTGACGGCAACGTATACCTGATGCGGCAGACAGCGCCCGCCATCGTGTACGTCATAAATGCAAAAGGGGATTTAGTCCGTACGCTTAAGGTCCGGTCGGGAGAATCAGATCTCCCCGGTGTTGGGATATTCGAGCGAAATGGAAGGCTGGCGATCTTGTTTCGAAAGCTCGAAGACCGAGAAACACTTATCAGAGTAGTTGATGCAAGAACGGGGGACGTTTACGGGACATACGTGGCAGGTCCGGAGTTGGGCTCCGGAATGGTCTGCTACGGTGATTTGCGATTTACGTTTCTCTCCGCCAAGAACAAACAAATCGAGTTTTTGAGAGCGGAGCCGTAAGCCCACTCATGCAATCTGCGCCACGCTAGGGTCGGCGAGCAGTTTCAGAACATGCGCGTGTCCTTTTTCGCGTGCCAGGTCCGCTGCGGTCTCGCCGTCAGCGGTGCGCAGCGTGGGATCGGCGGCGCGCTCCAGCAGGAGTTTTGCGAGTTCGGCGCTGCCGTTGGCTGCGACTGCATGCAGCGCCGTGAAATCGCCGTGCTGCCGCGCATTGACATCGGTGCCGTAATCGAGCAGAACACCAGCAATCTCGGGTGAGCGGCTGATCGCAGCACACGCGTGCAGTGCGGTGTTGTTCATGCTGTTGCGCGAGCGCTGGTCAACCTGCGCGCCCAACTCGAGGAGCAGTCGCACCGCCTCAGGCGAACCGAACGCTGCAGCGAGGTGCAGTGGCGTCCAGCCATCAGGCGAGTAAGAGGTCAAAGTGTCCGGCCAGTGCGCAAGCGCACGAATGGTCGGCAGATCGCCCAGCGCTGCGCCTTCATGAATAGTGAGGGTCGATGCCTTGGATGCCAACAGGTTCGCGATTTCGCGCTGGCCGTAATACAGGGCGATCATGATCGCGGAGACACCGTTGTCGTCCACGCTGGCCACCAGGCCGGCGTTCGCGTCGATCAGAGCCTCAACATGTGCGCGATCACCCTTCTTGACTGCCTCGATGAGTTCGTTGGCCATCGAATGGCTCCTGAGATTTAACGTTCACTGCGGTTCCTGGCCGATCGCGGGGCGCCGGAAGCGCGGTACCAACAATGTAACCAGCTCTACGCTGCCGTTGGCGGCTGCCGCGTGCAGCGGCGTGAAGTCACCCGCCTGCCTGGCGTTGACGTCGGCGCCGGCATCGAGAAGGATGGTCGCAATCTTTGGCGAGCCACTGATTGCAGCGCAGGCGTGCAACGGAGTATTCGCCAGAGAGTTTCTCGAACGCTGATCCACCGGCGCGCCCAACTCCAGCAGCATCGCCGTTGCGTCCGGCCCGCCAAACGCCACAGCCAGGTGAAGAGGCGTCCACCCATCCGGGGAATACGACGTGATCGTGTCGGGCCATCGCCCCAAAGCGCAGATGGTGGGAACATCCCCAAGGGACGCACCTTCGTGCATTGTCAGAGTGGGTGAATGTTCGGCCAGCAGGTTCGCGAGGTCGTGCTGGCCGTAATAGATGGCCGTCAGGACTGCTGAAACGCCGTTCTCGTCTGCGCTGGTCACCAGCACCGGATCAACGGCAATCAGTTCTTCTACCTTGGCGCGGTCGCCCGCCTTGATCGCATCGATCAGATCGTTGCGCATACGCTGCTCCCCTTTTTGTGGCGCAACTACTGAAAACCGATCGCCGGCGCAGCCCTCACCGGCCCCAACCCAGTGCTACTCTGGATGTTCTCCGTTGGCCACGGGATGCTTGGCGCCGGCGCCCTTCCAAGCGCGGCTGGGAGCAATCGTGTCAATCCGTTGGCACGCCCTGCTCTTCAACGGCAAGCTGTTCGATCAGATCGCGCAGCGTGGTAAGCACGCCCTCTGGCGTGTTCGCGCGCGAAGAGAACTTCAGCACGCCGCTGGGCGAGAACTGCGCGCCTTTATCGCTGGCAACGAACCGCGCCAGCCGTTGTGGATCGATCTGAGCGTCCTGCGCAAACTTGATGATGATCTGGTCACGTTTACGGTCGATGGCATGGACGCCCACGCGACGGCACAGCAGCCTCAGCGCCGCATACTCCTCAAGGTTGCGCACGGCGTCCGGCGGTGGCCCGTAGCGGTCGGCGATCTCGGCCTTCACGTCTTCGAGCTGCTTTTCGCTGCTCACGCCCGCCACGCGCTTGTACATCCGCAGACGCTGGTTCTCTTCTTTTATGTAGTCGGCCGGAATGCGAATGTTAATGCCGAGATTGAGCTGAACTTCAACTTCTTCCTCGCGCACTTCGCCGCGGATCTCCTTGATCGTCCGCTCCAGCATCGAGGTATAGAGCTCAAAACCGACGGCATCGATGTGCCCGCTCTGCTCGCCGCCGAGAAGATTTCCGGCGCCGCGCAGTTCGAGGTCGAGTGCGGCGATCTTGAACCCCGCACCGAGGTCGCTGAACTCCTTCAGTGCCGCGAGACGGCGCCGCGCAATCGGCGTGAGCTCGGTGTCAGGCGGGATGAGCAAATAAGCATAGGCTCGCCGGTTCGAACGGCCAACGCGTCCGCGAAGCTGGTAAAGCTCGCTCAAGCCGTGACGGTCCGCGCGATTGATGAGCATGGTATTGCAAAGCGGAATGTCGAGGCCGTTCTCGATGATTGTGGTAGCGACGAGTACATCGGCTTCGTGGCGAATGAACGCGAGCATCACTTTCTCGAGTTCGTTTTCGGACATCTGCCCGTGGCCGACGAGGATGCGCGCGTGCGGCACCATTTCCTGTATCTTGGCCGCGATCTCGTAGATCGACTCGACACGATTGTGGACGAAGTATGACTGCCCGCCGCGCTCGAGTTCGTACTCGATAGCGGCCTTGATGAGGTCGTTGTCCCACGGAGCAACCACCGTCTGGATGGCCATGCGGTCTTTCGGCGGCGTCTCGATCACGCTCATATCGCGCAGTCCGACCAGAGACATGTGAAGCGTGCGCGGGATCGGCGTGGCCGACATCGTGAGTACGTCGACCTGTTTCTTGAGTTGTTTCAGCCGCTCCTTATGGCGAACGCCGAAGCGCTGTTCTTCGTCGACGACGACGAGTCCGAGATCGGGGAAGCTGATGTCCTTCGAGAGCAGCCTGTGCGTGCCGATCAGGATGTCTACTTTGCCCTGCTCAACCTTCTCAACGATCTCTTTCTGCTGCCTGGCTGACCTGAAGCGCGAGATCATTTCGATGGTCAGCGGAAATGCCGCGAAGCGCCGCTTGAAAGTCTCGTAGTGCTGGAAGGCCAAGACCGTGGTGGGTGCGAGCACCGCGACCTGCTTGTTATCGCTGACGGCCTTGAAAGCAGCGCGCATCGCAACTTCGGTCTTGCCGTAGCCGACGTCACCGCAGAGCAGGCGATCCATCGGCGTGGTGGCTTCCATGTCGGTTTTGATATCGGCAATGGCCTGGATCTGGTCGTCCGTTTCGTTGAACTCGAAGGCATCCTCGAACTCGCGCTGCCACTCGGTGTCGTTCGGGAACGAGTGACCCTGCACCATGCGGCGCTCGGCGTAGAGTTTGAGGAGTTCGTCGGCCATGTCCTTCATGGCCTTCTTTACGCGCGCCTTGGTCTTGGCCCAGGCTTGCGTGCCAAGCCGCGACAGCGCCGGTTTGGCGCCTTCAGCCGAGCGGTATTTCTGGACGAGGTCGAGCCGCGTCAGTGGCACGTAAAGCTTCGCACCCTCGGCGTACTCCAGGATCATGAACTCGGCGGTGCCGCCGTCCTGCTGGGGAATTTCTTTTAGACCGACGTATTGGCCGATTCCGTGTTCGACGTGGACGACGTAGTCGCCCATAGCGAGGTCGCGGAAGTCGGACATGAAGGCCGAGGTCTTCGACTTGCGCCCGCTCGGCGCCTGCACTGCTCCGGCTTCGGCTTCGTCGAAGAGGTCGCGCGTGCCGAACAGGACAAGCTTTGCATCTGGTACGACAACGCCGTCAGGCACATAAGCCTTGACGATGGTGGTCGTCGCGTATTCGGCAGGAACGTAGGTGGCCTCGTCGAGGAAGTCTTCGCTCATGCCAGGACGAGGCGAGCGTGTGCCGAGCCGGTAGGTGACGCCATACTCGCCGAACAGGTCGGCCAGTCGCTCGACCTCTCCGGTGTTCGCGCCCGCAAACACAACGCGCTGACCCTCCGCGGCCAATCTCTTGACAGCTTCGACGAACGCCGGCACCGCACCATGGAATTTCTGCGCAGGCTGCGTTCGCAGGTGTAGTGCCGTGGCGTGGGTTTGTGGAGCCGTTGCACCGAGCGGCTGACTGTTTGGCGCCTGCGCAGAGACTTCGGTAGCGGCGTTACGGCTGGGCATATCCCAGGGCGGCAACTCAGGCGGGGCTGAAGGCAAACCGGAGCCCGCCGCCGGGGACGGCGGCGCTACAACTTCGAATGGCGGTGCCACGTCGGGGCGCGCCGGTGAGGGCATCGGCGCTACGTCGGCGACGGCCGCCGGGGAAAGCGGCGTTACGTCGATTCCGAGATGCTCCAGGTCGGCGCCGCTCAGCGAACGCATGCGGGCCTTCCATTCGTCGGGCGAGAGATAGAGGTCTTCGGGTCGGACGAGATTGCCGATCTGGCTGCGCTCGTGAACTTCAGCCACGCGCTCCCAGAAGCGGTCCAGTTCGCTGCTGACGTCGGTTGGCTCATCGACCAGGACGGTGGCGTTCGGCAACAGGTCGAAGATGACGTGTGGCTCACCCGCGAGCGGCGCAAAGAACTCCCAGCCGGGGAATACGCTGACGCCGCCAGACCGCAGCGCATCTTCGATAATCACTTCGGAGCCGGCGACACGCTTTCCCGACAGCCGCGCATGTATGTGCGCCAGCGTGCCCTCGGTCACGGGTGTGTCCGTCAGCGGCAGCAGCACGGGTTCGTCGACTGAGACCTGCGAGCGCTGCGTGGCGGGATCGAATTTGCGGATGGATTCGACTTCGTCGCCAAAGCTCTCGATGCGAATCGGCCGGTCGGACTCTGGCGGGTAGACGTCGAGAATGCCGCCGCGCATCGCGTACTCGCCAGGCATTTCGACGACGTCGGCACGGGTATAGCCGACTGTGTTCAGGTGCTGGACGAGTTCGTCGACGTCGAGCGGTTCGCCACGTCGAACGGTGCGTGCAAGACCGGCGTAGTACTCAGGTTCGCGCAGCTTCATAGCTGCTGCGGGGGCGGGCACGACCACGATGTGGGCTTCGCCCGTAACGATCTTCCACAACGCAACGGCACGGGCTTCCTGGATCTCAGGGTGCGGCGAGAGATTCTGGAACGGCAGCACATCGCGCGTGGGCATCATGACGACACCCTCGGGCAAGGCTGTACCGGTAAGCTCACAGAACCCGCGCAGCACGGGCAGCAACTCTTCCGCGGCGCGATTGCGGGCAACAACAACGATCAAAGGGCGTCCCGCGGCGTGATAAAGCAGCGGGATCAGCATGGCCTTCGCGGTCGGAGTCAGTCCGGACAGACGTATCCGCCCCGCGCCCGTCTTGAGGTGGGGTACGGCGCGCGCAAAAGAGGGCAGTTTTTCCACGTCCGCAAAAAGCTCGCGGACAAAGGGGAGAATCATTGCGTTTTCAATTCTAACTTATGAAATTCAGGTGAGAGTTTGATGCAGCAGAAATGCGAAAAGGCGCTGTTGGCCTTTGGCTCTTGGCCTTTGGCTCTTGGCCTTTGGCTCTTGGCTGTTGGCTCTTGGCTGTTGGCTCTTGGCTGTTGGCTTGGCCTTTGGCTTTGTGGGTTCACCAAAAGCCAAATAGCCAACAGCCAAAGGCGCCTCTAGCCATTCTTCTGCTTTGCCTGAATCTCGATGTAGACGTTGATCAGCGATAGCGCGGCCGGGGTTACGCCGGGAATGCGGGAGGCCTGACCGAAGGTCTGGGGACGTACGCGCTGAAGCTTTTCCTTCATTTCACGCGAGAGACCGCTCACGTTGCCGTAGTCGAACCACTCGGGGATGGCGCGCTGCTCCGCTTTCTTAAGGCGCTCGATAGCTTTCGTCTGCTGCGAGAGGTAGCCCTCGTAC
>JAEZPW010000014.1 GCA_023441255.1 Acidobacteriota bacterium | reverse complement strand
GGGCGCGGGGCCGGCCGCGCCCGCCCCCCGCCCCCCCCCCCCCCCCCCCCCCCGCGACTGCGAGGCGGCGGCCATCCACGTCGATTATGGACAGCTGACTGAAGGGCGGGAACGGCGCGCGTTCGAGGGCATTTGTGACCAGTTGGGGATTCGGCAGCGCCTGTCGTTGCGCAATCCGCTGTTTCGGGCGATTGGCGGGTCGGCTTTGACCGACGAAAACCTGGCGGTACCCGAGGCCGGCGACATAGGGCATGAAATTCCAGTCACTTACGTGCCCTTCCGCAATGCGAACCTGCTCTCGGCGGCGGTGAGTTGGGCCGAGGTGATAGGCGCTACAAAGATCTACATCGGCGCGGTGGAGCAGGATAGTTCCGGGTACCCGGACTGTCGTCCGGCGTTTTATGAAGCCTTCAACCAGGCGATTCGGACGGGCACAAAGGACGGGAACATACAGGTGGTGACGCCCCTGATCGGACTGCGGAAGGCCGAGATCGTGCGTCTTGGCCTTGAATTGGGCGCTCCGTTCGATTTAACGTGGAGTTGCTACAGCCGCGAAGATTTGGCGTGTGGAGTGTGTGACAGTTGCGTTCTGCGCCTGCGCGCTTTCGAGGCTGCAGGGGCGCGAGACCCGATTCCGTACGCGTCCGCGACTTCAGTGTCCAAGTAAGCAGAACGTGGTTTACCATAGCGGGTTTGTATATGGCGGGCCTGAGCGGGTGCCTGCTTTGTTGCAAGTGAGACTTTTGGTAAAGCAATAATTCCAAGTTCCGAAGCGGAGTGCGGATTATGAAAAAGAGACTGGTAGTGGTGATGCTGGCCGCTATGATCGCGGCCCTGTGCGTTCCCCCGGCGTGGTCGCAGGCCCTCGCAACGGTCAAGGGCAATGTGAAGGACCTGGAAGGCAAGCCGATGACGGGCGTCGTGGTGGAGTACATGAGCCAGGACACCGGCCGCAAGTACAGCCTGAAGACCGACAAGGGCGGCAACTTCTTCTCCATCGGCGTTGCACCGGGCAATTACAAGGTGACGCTGTTTGGTCCGGACAACAAGCCGATCACGTTCTGGAACGGCGTTTCGGTCCGTCTGTCGGAACCCGAGAACATTTTCAACATCGATCTGCAGAAAGAGAAAGCTCGCGCCGGCAACCAGATGACGGAAGAGCAGAAGAAGCAGCAGGAGGCGGTCCAGAAAGAGAACACGAAGATCAAGGGCCTGAACGAAAAGCTGGCGCTCTCGAAACAGCAGCAGGACGCGGGCCAGTTTGACGCGGCCGTTCAGACGCTGACCGAAGCCAGCCAGATGGACGCCACGAAGGACCTTATCTGGTTCAAGCTGGGTGACGCCCTTGTGGCCGCGGCCAAGCACAATCAGGATAAGACCGCCGCAAAAGACCAGTACGCCAAGGCTGTTGATGCCTACAAGAAGGCGATCGAGATTAAACCGACCGTCGGTGCGTATTACAACAACATGGGCGAGGCGTATGCAAAGTTGAATCAGACGCAGGACGCCATCAACGCCTATACCCAGGCCGCGCAGAATGACCCGACGGATGCGGGCAAGTACTACTTCAATCTGGGCGCCGTGCTGACGAACACCGGCAAGACCGACGAAGCTAACGCCGCATTCGATAAGGCCATCGCCGCGGACCCGACCAAGGCCGACGCTTACTACCAGAAGGCGATCAACCTGATGTCGAAGGGTACCGTCGATGCCAAGGGCGTGACACACTATCCCCCGGAAGTTGCAGCAGGCCTTCAGAAATACCTCGAAATCGCTCCCGACGGCCCCAACGCGGAAGGTGCTAAAGCGCTGCTGGCGAGCATGGGAGAGAAGGTCGAAACCACTTTCGGCAAGAAGGGCACCAAGGCGGCGAAGAAGCCGTAAGTTCAGTTGTTAGTTGTCAGTTGTCAGTCGCAAGAACTGGAAAGGGCGGCCACAGAGTGGTCGCCCTTTTCGTGTGTGCGCGGCTTGACTGCACTGTTGGCGAATGTAGCCCTTTGCAGCCGTGGTGTGGGTAGGGGTTCCTCGCTTCGCTCGGAATGACAATGTATTCAGGGGGAGGCAGGGCGAATTTCTGCAAACGCAATTTCTGTAATCCGAAATTCGTGACGATTTTGGTGGCGGGTGGGCGGTCTCCTGCTACATTCGAAGTTCGGCCCATGCATAGCTCCGAACAAATCCTGCGAACGGTTTTTCGGCTCGAGCATTTTCGTCCGCGTCAGCGCGAGATCATTGAGGACGTTCTTAAGGGCAAGGACGTGGTGTGCGTGATGCCCACCGGCGCCGGGAAGAGTCTCTGTTTCCAACTCCCGGCGGTGATGATGCGGGGGCTCACGGTGATCGTATCGCCACTGATCTCGCTGATGGCCGACCAGGTGCAACACCTGCGCGCGCTGAAGATTCCGGCCATGCTGCTCAACAGTTCGCAGGACTGGGAACAACAGCGCCAAGTGCTCTCGAAACTGGGCGATGGATTCGCGGGCCTGCTCTACGTGGCGCCGGAACGGTTCTCCGCCCCGTCGTTTCAGCGCCTTCTGCCGCGACTGCAGACAAAGCTGTTCGTGGTGGACGAGGCGCACTGCGTCAGCTTCTGGGGACACGATTTTCGCCCAGAGTACATGAAGCTGGCAGAGGCACGGCGTGCGCTGGGATCGCCGGTGACCATCGCAGTTACAGCAACGGCGACCCCGCAGGTGCGCAAAGACATCGTGGACATGCTCGGGTTGCGGTCGCCAGCCATGCATGTGACGGGGTTCGACAGGCCGAATCTCTTGTACTCGTGCCGGCATTTTGAGCGCATTGGGGACAAAGACCACGCCCTGCTCCGGTTGCTGAAGTCGACGAAAGGAAGCGGTATCGTCTATTGCTCCACGCGCAAGGCGGTGGAAGCACTTGCGGCGCTGTTCGAAGAAGAGTTTCCCGAGCGCGAAGTGTGCGCCTATCACGCGGGCATGGACAATGCCGCGCGCAAGCGCAGCCAGGACCGTTTCGCGCGGGCCGACGTTGCGCTCGTGGTCGCGACCAACGCTTTCGGCATGGGCATTAACAAGCCCGATATCCGGTTCGTGGTGCATTACAACCTGCCCGGCAGCGTGGAAGCCTATTACCAGGAGGCTGGTCGGGCGGGGCGCGACGGCCGTCCGGCGCAATGCGTCCTCTTCTACAACAACCGCGACTTGCGAACGCAGGAGTTCTTCATTGAGAACATCGGCGAGAACAACAAGGAGCTGTCGTCGTCCGAGGTCACGCGACTGCAGAAACACGCCCGCCTGAAGCTCGATCGCATGCTCGAGTACGCGACGCGGGTGCGTTGCCGTCGCCGGCAGATACTGGATTACTTCGGGGAAACGGGCGGTATCGAGAAGTGCGAGTGCGACGCCTGCGCCAATGCTGTGCACCACCGATATCAGCCGGATCCGGACCGGCCAATCACCCGGCTCCGCTTGCCAGACGACACCACTCGACGCGCCGTTGGCACCAACCCGCGCGCTCTTGGCAACAACCCACGTAACACCGCCAGCGCGGCTCGCGCTCGCAGAGCGTCCACCGTCGCTTCGGACTCACGACCGCTCGACAGTGCTGCTCAAAGTCGCTTCGAGCGCCTGAAGAAAGTCCGTCTCGACCTTGCACACGAACGGAACTGTCCGGCGTTTCATGTACTGCACGATCGGGTTCTGCGCGAGATCGCCCGTGAAGCGCCGAGAACAATGGACGAGTTGATGACGGTGAAGGGCATCGGTCCGGTGAAAGCAAGGACGTTCGGCGCGGCATTTATCGCGACTATTAAGGGAGAAAGTACCTCTTCGCAAACGGCCGCGAACACGCCGCTACCCCGGTCATCGGAGGAGCATACCCCGGTGCGCCAGGGCGCAGCGGCAGCGGCGTCAGCACCGATTTCGCTCAGGGCCACGGTTTCGTCCGGCGTGTCAGATGTTCGGCTTGACGTGGCGGCAGAAGCCCGATTTCAGCGGCTGAAGGCGGCAAAGCTGAGGATAGCGAAAGAGCAGAATTATCCCGAGTTCTGCATCGCCCTGGACAAAGTACTGATCGAGGTCGCCCGGGAAGCCCCTCAGACGCGGTTCGCGCTTGCGGCAATCATCGGTGAGAAGAAAGCGGCCAAGTTCGGCGAAGCGTTTCTGGCGGCACTACGAAAAGAAGAATAGTGCAGGGAGGGAGTCATTCTGAAGCGAAGACCCCATGCAGGATGCCAGTGCTCACGCCAACAGATTTGCCATGTACGGACAAATGCATGGGTTCTTCGCTTCGCTCAGAATGACTACGGTGTGGATCTCCTGATTGTCAGAGCGCTTCAGGGTTGTCGAGCTTTCTGCAGGTGGGCGACGCCGTTACTTCGTGCCGGCCATCCAGTTACTTGAGGCTGGCGACGTAATCGGAGATCGCCTTCACCTGATCGTCAGTCAGTTTCTTCTTCAGTGCGGCGTGCTTGGCGTTCGAGCTAATTGCCTTCTTCACGTCGTCCCCGGACTTGCCTTTGAGCGCCGGCGCTTTCATGGCTGGTTTGCCGGCCGCATCGGCGCCGTGGCATCCGGCGCAGTTCGCTTTGTAGAGCGCAGCACCGTCCTCGGCTGCCCAGAGACTCGGCAGCGCAAACGTAAGCAGAGCAAGAATGGTTGCGAGACTGGCAAGCTTGCTGATGCTGATCTTCATCGACACTTCACTCCCACAGGTGATTTGTACCCCACGAAGTAAGCGCAAGACACTGCTGCCGCCGGAAAGCGACAGACAGCAAGACGAGTTTTGACAAGCTAAGCGACAATCGCCTTGGACGCAAGCGGAATCGAGAGTAGCCGGAAGGCAGTTTCTGGTTTCTTGTGTCTGGTTTCTGGTTGGCTGTTCCTTGCTCGGGCGGAGCGCCAGCGCCTGTGGTTCTGAACCATCCCAAATTCCACTACTCGCATGCGATGGCGCCGAGCACTGGCAACGAGAAACCGCGCATCGCCACTCACCTGGCGAATGTCGGCGTCCCGTGAAACTGTCTTCCTACTCGTAGGCCAGCGCGTCGATTGGGTCCTTCCTGGCAGCCTTGTAGGCGGGATACAGCGCCCCGAGCAAAGCACCGCCGATGGCTATGACCGTGGCATAGCCGAACCACTTCGGGTACATCATGATGGGCAGCAACGGAAACTTGGCGTGCAAACCTGACTTCGCGGCATAACTTATGATCATGCCGAGAACGACGCCGCAGATGGCGATGAGCGCGGTCTCACGCAGGATGAGGTTGACGATGTAGAACTTCGACGCGCCGAGCGACTTAAGAATGCCGATCTCGCGCGTGCGCTCCATCACGGCCGTGTACATCGCCTGGAAGATGACGATGAAGCCTATGATGACGGCGACGCCGATCACCACGCTGATGAAGATTGAGAAGCCGGGCAGGTTGCCGCCCGTCATCATCGACAGATACTGCTTCATCGAACGCATAGTGTAGTTCTCAAGGCCGGGCACCTGCTTGATCTCGTTCATGATCAGGTCGGCATTGGCCGGGTTGTCGGCCTTGATGTAGAACATGCTGGCCTTGCCCTGCGCGCCCATCCAGTCCTGCAGGGTTTGGATGGGGAGGAACTTGCGCGCTCCCTTGCCGTGTTCCACCACGCCGGCGACGGTGACCTTGTGGTTGAGCATGGTGACCGTGTCGCCAGCGTGAACCTTGTTCTGCGACGCCCAGTAGTCGTCCACCAGCACCTGGTCCGGCCCGGTCCATGGTCCGCCTTCGATAAAGCGGAAGGGGCCGCCCAGGGCCTGAAACGAGTTCAGATCGATGCCGTAGATGACTTCCACCGCGCCCGTGGTGTTGAGCCAGGTGACGATGGGAGCAACCGTCTGGACATGCGGCAGCTTGCGCAGAATGTCGGCAACCTTGATGGGGACGGGCGCGCCTGTGATACCGGAGAGGAAGGACGACCCTGGCGGCTGCACCATGACGTCAGCCCCGATGCCGATCTGCCTGTTCGCGGAGTCGTTCAACATGCCGAGGGAAAGGCCCACGATGACGAGGATCAACGTGACCTCGACGGCAATAGCGACAATGCTGATAAGCGACCGAACAGGCCGGTGCACCAGGTTGGCGACGATCATCTTGTTCATACTGTGCTCGATTGTAACAAGGCTGCAAATCGCAGATCTCAGATCGGGTGATCCCAGGTCTGACTTCACCCGATCTGCGATTTGCGATCAGCTTGCGCTACAATCACGGCGAACATGTCAGCAATCATTCTTGACGGCAACCGCGTTGCGGCAGAGATCAAGTTCGAACTCTCGCGCGAGGTCGAGGCACTGATCTCGGCCGGCGAACGGCCCGGTCTCGCCGTGATCCTCGCCGGCGACGATCCGGCCTCCGAGGTCTACGTTCGCAACAAGGTGAAGGCGTGCGAAGAACTCGGAATGCACAGCGAAAAGCTGGTATTCCCTGCGACGATCAGCACCTCCGAACTGCTGGACACCATCACTCAACTGAACGCTCGCGACGAGATCGATGGCATCCTGCCGCAGCTTCCGTTGCCACCGCAAGTGGACTCGGAGAGGGTGCTCTTGGCCGTGAATCCGGCCAAGGACGTCGATGGCTTTCACCCGGTGAACGTGGGGAATCTCTCAACGCGCCGGCCGGGACTGGTCCCCTGCACTCCGGCAGGCGTGATGGAACTGCTTCGCCGCAGCCATATTCCGATCGAAGGTGCCGAAGCGGTGGTGGTCGGCCGCAGCGATATCGTGGGCAAACCTGTTGCCATGCTGCTGCTCAACTCCAACGCGACCGTGACCGTCTGTCATTCGAAGACTCGCGACCTGGCCGCTGTGTGCCGCCGTGCCGACATTCTGGTTGCCGCTATAGGACGGCCGGGCATGATCACGCGCGATTACGTGAAACCCGGAGCCACCGTTATCGACGTGGGGATCAATCGCATTACCGACCCGGGCGAGTTCGAGAAGTTCTTTGCCGGGAACGCCAAGCGACGCGAATCGTTCGAGAAGCGCGGTTCTACGCTGGTGGGGGATGTCCATCCCGAAGTGGCCCAGATAGCCGGGGCAAGCACACCGGTGCCCGGGGGAGTTGGGCCTCTGACGATCGCGATGCTGCTCGCCAACACGGTCAAGGCGGCACGTGCGCGCCGCGGCGCCCGGATCGCGGCGGCGGAGAAAGTCTAGTGCTGAAAGTCGGGTTGACGGGCGGCATGGCGTGCGGAAAATCCATTGTCGGCGAAATGTTTGCCCGCCTCGGCGCACACGTGATCCAGGCCGACCGGGTCGCACATGACCTGATGCAGCCGGGAGAACGCGTTTACAACGAGATCGTCGCAACCTTTGGCCGCGAAATTCTCGCCGCCGACGGCGCGATCGATCGCGCAAAGCTGGCGAACGCAGTGTTCCCTGCCCCAAACCAATCTGGTGTGGCG
>JAEZPW010000375.1 GCA_023441255.1 Acidobacteriota bacterium | reverse complement strand
CCACTGCTCCGGGTCGCTGACTTCCTCGGGCGCACCCGGCAGGAGCAGGTTCAGTGCGGATGCTTTCGGCATGCAAGGGGTATGCTCGCCCTGCCAGCACTGCACGGAGAGATGTTCGCCGTGCCCGTTTTGCGTGATCGTCGCGCCGAGCAGTGTAGCCAGGCGTTCGGATCCGAGCGGCACACGTCCGGCGCAGGCAGATCGCGTTTCCGCTTCGACGTACTGGAGTTCCTTCGGCGGCTGCGGTGCCGAAACCGGGCGCTGCAGCGCCTTCAATCGGGCCAGGCGGTCTGCGCTGGGACGCGACAAGGGTGCGGGATCACTGGCCATCCCTCGCCTCCTCGCGGTTCAAATGCGCCGAACAGAGCCGGTCGAGAATGGCCAGAGCTACTTCCTTCGTGCGTTCGCCGTTATCACTTGCCGGCCCCACGCACGAAGGACATCCGCATTCGCACGGACATGCGGCTATCAGTTCGCGCGTGCGGCCCAACAGCTCATCGTAGGCGCCATAAAGTGGCTCGCTGAATCCAATCCCTCCGGGGTAGGCGTCATAGATGTAGAGGTTCGGCTCGAAGAACTCTTTCTCCCCATCTACTGCCGTCGCGTACTCCTGCCACTCGATATCGGCTCCCGGGCTGGGCGGGCGCTCACCGACGGCGGTGCCCAAATCGGTGCGGTCACACATCAGCAGCAGCGTCGCCATCGACGCCAGCGCGTAAATCAATCCGAATATCCCGTTTTGCCTGTCGGAAAGCGAGAACGGCAGTTCAGCCAGAAGCTCGTGCCGCAACGTCACCCAGAACGACGTCGTATGCATTTCGTTCTCAGGCAGCTCCAGCTTTCCGGACCCGACATTCTCGTTGGTGAAGAACTTGATCTTCTTGAAGCCGACCACCTGCGAGCGCACCAGCACATCCCCGTGCGCGCACGCAGCGGGGCCCGCTACTGCTTTCTCGTCCGCGATCTCCAGCACGCGGACCTGCGTGTAGCGTATGGCATCGGTGTAGTAGTCCACGTCCACCTGCCTGACGTATGCCTTGCGCTCGTCGAAATCCAGGCGTTCGACGTGGTATTGCTGCCCCTGGTGGATGTAAATGGCCTTGGGATGAACGGTGGTGAGTGCCGATGAGAAGTCGACCTCACCGATTACCTCCGGTTTGCCGGCATCTTCACCCGTCACGTCGATGATGATGAAGTTGTCCGACGTCACGGAGCGCAGGCTGATGGTATCTGCCGGATAACTCTCCTGTACCCAGTGCCAGTTTTCGCCACTGCGATGTAGGAATCCCGCATCGGCAAGCAGCTCGCAAATGCCGGGCAGGTCGACATTACCGAAGCGCTCCCGCGGAGAGAGCGGCAGTTCGAACGCCGCGCACTTCAGGTGGTTGACCAGTATCTCGAGGTTGTCCGGCTGAATGTGCCCGTGCTCGGGAGAGCCGCCGAAAAAGTAGTCCGGATGCTGAACGATGAACTGGTCCAGCGGCGCCGACGATGCGACGAAGACGGCACACGACGTTCCGCTACGGCGTCCCGCACGACCAGCGCGCTGCCAGGTGGAAGCGATCGAACCGGCGTAACCGGCCATCACGCACGCATCCAGCGAGCCGATATCTATTCCCAACTCCAGTGCATTCGTCGCAACCACGCCGCGGATCCAACCGTCTCGCAGCCCACGCTCGATCTCGCGCCGTTCACGAGGCAGGTACCCTCCGCGATATCCGCGAATGGGCTCGGCATCGCCGATCTTCGGCGGATTCGCCCGCTGCAAATAGGTCAGCATCACCTCTGTGTGAAGCCGGCTGTTCGCAAACACGATGGTCTGCAGTTTCCGCGCCAGCAGCTCTTTCGCAACCCGCGTTGCTTCGTTGATGTAACTACGCCGTATGCCGAGGTTCCGGTTCACCATGGGTGGGTTGTAGAAGACGAACAGCTTCTCGCCGGAGGGTGCTCCGTTCTCCGCAACCACTTCGACGTCGCTCTCCGTCACTTGCGAAGCAAGCTCGCCCGGATTGGCGATGGTGGCCGAACAGCAGATGAACTGGGGATCCGACCCATAGAAACGCGCGATGCGTCTCAACCGGCGCAGTACGTTGGCAAGGTGGCTTCCGAATACGCCACGATAGGTGTGAAGCTCATCAAGGACGATGTAGCGCAGGTTCTCGAAAAGGCGCATCCATTTCGTGTGGTGCGGCAAAATACCCGTGTGCAGCATGTCCGGATTCGTGAGGACGATGTGCCCGCGCTCCCGGATCGTCCTGCGCGCATCGCTGGGGGTGTCACCGTCATACGTGAAGACACCAAACCGGTCCTCGAGCCTCGTAGCGAGATCATGTAGTTCCGCAAGCTGATCCTGTGCCAGTGCCTTCGTTGGGAAGAGATACAGAGCTCGGGTGTCAGGATTCTCCAGCACGGCGTTCAGCACCGGGAGGTTGTAACAGAGCGTCTTGCCCGAAGCCGTTGGCGTCACTACCACGACGTTTTTTCCGTCGTGCACGAGTTCTGCCGTGCCCGCCTGATGCGAGTAGAGCTGCGAGATTCCTTTCGCGCCGTAAGCGGCGACGAGTTCGGGCCTGACCCAGTCGGGGATAGGCCGGAACGTTGCCTCGCGAGCGGGAATCTGCCGCACGCAGGTCAGCACTTCATCGGAATGATAGCGAGCCACCAGGCTCGTCAAAACCTGGTGAACGGTCTCGAGGGCTGCGGTGGGTCGTGGAACGAGGGCCTGATCGGTAGGAGCCATGCGATACCCCTGAAGCTTCGCCTTTTATTCGCTCTGCAGGCTACCATTGACCCAAGCGGGAAGCAATACCTCTTTAGCATCGCAGGCGGGGTAATTGTGAAGCAACAACTGTTGTCGTCGAGAACGCCCTTGCACATGCCGATTACGTTCTCGACGAAGTCCTTGGCACAGGCGCTACTTGCCACAGAAGGAATGATCCTGTCGCGATGGGAGGCGATTTTGTGAGATAGCGGTTCCTCGCTTGGCTGGTAATGACAACCCTGCAGAGGAGTGTTGGTTCGCTCGGAATGACGACCATGCAGAGAGGAAGTGTTGGTTCGCTTTGGAACGACAACGTGCGTGCAGGGGCGCGCCGGTTCGCTCGGAGTGACAACCGTGCGAGGAAATCGCATGAAGATCGTGTGGGGCCTGCCAACCGCAATGAGGCGTTCCGATGGACAAGAACTTTTCACGATCTACTCGAGTTGGTACGACGATTGTCCTACCCGAAAGTTCAATTCACTTTCATCGCAGTCTGTTCCGCGCCAGCGACTCTCGCTTGGCTTCGTTTTACTTTGCTCGTTTTCGAGGAAATATGTCGTACGCGAACAGACCGCATGAATACTGGATGAAACACGCTCTGCATGGTTGCTCCCGCTTAGTCGGCGCGCTCATCTTGTCCTCTCCCGTCGCTTCAATCGACTTTTGTGGAGCACGTTGAATGCAAAATCAAAGTCCGCCTTCATTTTTTTGCTTGACTTCACTTTTGAATAACTCTATACATTCAACCAATTGCAACAGAGTAGCGTTGCAAATTTTTCCAGATCTCTGGAAGGGAGAATAGATCAATGGCAACGAAGAAAGCTGCGAAGAAGCCCGCGAAGAAAGCCGCAAAGAAAGCGAAGAAGTAGTTCGCCGGTTCTTCTCGATCCTGGGGGACGCGTAATGCGTCCCCTTAACTTTTGCGCGAAGGCGGGTGATCGATGGTTCTTGGGAACTTCGGTAGTCTCGAAGGCGAGTACGAGAGTTCTGTCCTCTGAGCCCGGCTCAAGTGCCTCCGTGCCACCCGCGCTGTCAGGCATTCAGAGCCTTTGCTACAACAACAGCCGCGATCGCCGCGGTCTCAGCCCTCAGGATGTTCTTACCTAACGAGGCGCTCTTCCATCCGGCTTTTGAGAATGCCGTTAGTTCCTCTTCCGTCCACCCGCCCTCTGGGCCAACTGCTATCACAACCGGTCCTTCGGTCGCGCCCACCAACTCGGCCAGGCTGACTTCGTTTTCGGTCTCCGCCAGAACGATTCGCGTCGCTGGTTCATATCTGTCCGTTGCCGAGAGGTTTGCGTCTGCGCCGAAGTCTCTCAGCACGGCTGCCAGCTTCACCGGATCGGGTATTTGCGGCACGCTGCTGCGCCGCGACTGCTCCGACGCCTGCACCGCAATACGTCGCCAGCGTTCCACGCGCTTGCCAGCCGCCTTCGCCAGGTGCACGTCAGTCCGCCGTGCAAGGACGGGAACGATGGCAGTCGCGCCCAGCTCCGTGCACTTTTCAATCGCCCACTCCATTCGGTCGAACTTAAAAACCGCCAGCACGACCGTGAGTGCCGCTTCCATGCGTTCGTCGAGTTCTTCCGCAAGCTCGAAATCAACTCTCGCCTCTGCGTTCCCCGCCCCGTCCCTCACGGACGTAACTCGACCGCGCCGCACGCGGTCTCCGGTCGCTATATCGAACTCCTGCCCCACATGCGCCCGCAAGACGCGCACCAGATGCAGCGCGTGTTCGCCTACCAGCGCTGCCCGGTCCCCATCCACTTCATCGGCAATCCATCGTCGTCGGCTCATAACCTGCGATTGTCGGTTCTGGACACGCCTTTTTGCAACGAAAGCCATGCCAACGTGATTACTTTTCGCACCGCCATGCCTGATGGCCTGTCGACAACGGCGAACAGTCTCCAAACAAAAGTGGCCGGAGCGCAACGCCCCGGCCAAACCGCTTACCTACGTTAGTCCCAACCGCCTTCGCGGCAGTTCGGGCACTGTTCATCCGAACATGTCTTTCACTTTTTCGAATAGAGAGCTCTTCTCCGGTTTGTTCTCAACTTGCGTCGTTGCCTGCAACTCCTGCAACAGCTCTCGCTGCCGCTTCGTCAACTTCGAAGGTGTCTGTATCTTCACCTCGACGTAGAGATCGCCCTTTCCTCGCGATTGCAGCACCGGCACGCCCTTCCCCTTCACTTTCAGCTGGGTTCCACTCTGGGTGCCCTCAGGAACTTTCAACAGGTGCTCGCCCTCAAGCGTCGGAATGGTGATCTCCGCGCCCAGCGCAGCCTGCGCGAACGAGATGGGAATTGTGCAGTAGAGGTCGTTCCCTTCGCGGATGAAGAACTTGTGCTCCTTCACGTGCAGCACGATATAGAGGTCGCCCGGGGGTCCGCCGAACACGCCGCCCTCGCCCTGTCCCGAGTAGCGTATGCGCGTCTCGTCCTCGACACCGGCAGGAATCTTCACCTCCACCGTACGCTCGCGCAGCAGGCGCCCTTCCCCGTGGCATTTCGTGCAGGGATCGCTTATGACCTGGCCCGTGCCCTGACACGCGCTGCAGGTGCGCGCCACGCTGAAGAATCCCTGCTGATAGCGCACCTGTCCGCGACCGCCGCATGTACGACAAGTGGATGGCGCCTTGCCCGGCGCGCTTCCCGTGCCGCCGCACACCTCGCAGGTCTCCCGGCGGCGTACCTGAACGGACGTCACATGCCCAAATACCGCCTGCTCGAAATCGATGGTGACGTCCTGGCGCAGGTCAGCGCCGCGAGCCGCCCGTGTACGCCGTCGCGTTTGCGCGCCGAAAATATCTCCGAAACCGAACAGGTCGCTGATGTTTCCAAAGATGTCGCCGAAATCCTGGAAGATGGTCGGGTCGAATCCGGCGGCCGCGCCTGCGCCACCGACGGCGGCATGGCCAAAGCGGTCGTACGCAGCGCGCTTGTTCGCGTCAGCCAGAACCGCGTAGGCTTCGCTACACTCTTTGAATCTTTCCTCGGCTGTTGGATCGCCCGGGTTGCGATCAGGGTGATATTGCATTGCCATCTTGCGATAGGCGGACTTGATCTCCTGGTCGCTCGCCGTGCGAGTGACCCCCAGTACCTCGTAATAATCGCGTTTTGAGTTCGTAGGCAGTTTCGTGTACCTGAATCTTTGATGCTGACGTTAGTAGCTTGGCCACAGTAACCCCGTCCACGATGCACTCGAGCGGGGTACTTACGCAAGGCGGCTTAGTGACAAGCCGCTCGGGCAATCACTTGCCCGAATTGCGCCCGACGCGGACCATTGCCGGGCGGAGCAGGCGCTCCTTCAATTTGTAGCCGCGCTGCACTTCCTGGAAAACATAATTGTCCGGAACCTCGTTGGTCTCGACCATCTCGATGGCTTCATGCTGGGTCGGGTCGAACGGCTTACCTTCCGCCGCTATCTCCTGGACACCCAGCTTGGCCAGCGCATCGTGAAACTGGCGGTCGATCAATTCCATGCCCGCCCGAAAATTTTCACCTGCGGCATTCGACGCCAGCGCGCGATCAAAGCTGTCGAGTACCGGGAGCAGGTTCCTGATGGCATCCGTCAGGGCGTAATCTTTGTAGTCCCGCTGTTCCTTCGCAGCGCGCCGCCGGGAATTCTCAAACTCGGCCTGCATGCGCGCCATGCGGTCCAGCAGTTCGCGATTCTGGGCCTTCAGGTGTTCCAGCTCGCTCTCGCGCTCGACCTGCTCACCTTGTCGAGTTTCCGCCGTCTCCGTGCCGGTATCTTCACCGGACGGAAGTTCGTGTTCCAGATCCAAGTTCGGATCCGCTTCCTTTCCGTTCGCTTTCACCATGATTACTGCTTGTCCGATTCGTTAAGGATTTTATCGAAGAGCCGTGCGATGTAAGACACCGCCGTGATCGTATGTTCGTAATCGATGCGCGTGGGACCGAGCACGGCAAGCGATCCCATCACTTCATCGCCCATACGGGCCGGTGCTCCGATGAGCACGAACTTCTGCAGGTCCGGTGGCGCCTGGTCCAATCCGATCACGACCCTGACCGCCTCCTGCCGAGTATCTACATACGCGGTCAGCAACTCGGCGATACGCTCCTTCTCTTCCAGCGCACGCAAAAGCTGCTGCAATCGGTCCTTGTCCTGCTCGTTCGCGACCAGGTTCGCAGCGCCCTCCAAGTAAACGAACGTATCTCCGTGCTGGGACCCCAGCGCGCCTTGCCGGTAAAGCTGCTCGACAGAACGCATCAAGCCGTCATACTCGCTGCGCTGCTGCTCAATCTGCCGTTCCAGTTCCTTGCGCAGCGCTTCCATCGTCCATCCACGGAAGTTCTCGTTGATGTAGCGCGCCGCCACGTCCAGATCAGCCTGCGACAGATCCTGTTCCACTCGCAACAACCGGTCGCGAACGATGCCAGCCTTCGTAACGACAACCGCAAGAACTTTGTTTTCCGCCAGTCGTGAAAAGTAGATGTGATCCAGCGCATTCCGAGGCCCCGCAGTGGCGACCGTCACGCCGACCCCGTGTGACACCAACGAGAGCACGTGTGACGTCCGCTCCAGAAACTCCTGCATGTCCGAAACACCGCGGAACCAGTCCTGGATCATGGTCTGGTCCGCCTGCGACAACTGGATGCGTCCGGTCAGCTGATTCACGTAAAACCTGTACGCCTCGGGCGTCGGTACCCGCCCCGCCGATGTATGTGGCTGATCCAGATAGCCCGAGTCCGCCAAATCGGCCATAACGTTCCGTATGGTCGCGGGACTCAGACTTTCACGGCTCTGACGCGCCAGCGTTCGCGAGCCGACCGGCTCGCCCGTGGCTATATACGTCTCTACGATTGCCGTGAGGATTTCCCGCTCCCTCGGCCCGATGTTCATTGGCTGGACCATAACTACTTATCTACCTAAGTACCTTTAGATGCAAAAACTTAGCGCACGACTCAAGCGCTCTGCAACTCGATTCTAGGAAGCTACGGTCCGCAAGTCAAGCGCCGTCAAGTCACAGAAGCGCAAATACTTATCCGTTGCTGCCGAGGCGCGGATCAGCACATTTGAGAACATCACGCTCAAGTTTTGCGCCCTACCTTAGTATTATTGGCATCACTCACGAAAGGGAAAAGCCCCGCTGATACCGCGCCAGCGAGGCTCTCGAATCCGCTTCTTGGGGCTTTACTGGATCTGGATTACGTCCTCCGCGCCAGCCTGAATCTCGCTCGTCCTCTCGATCACACGCCGCGCGAAATCGTAGAACGGCTTTGCGTGCGCGGAACTCTCGCCGGCCGCCGCCACCGGACTTCCGCTGTCGCCGCCCTTGCGCACGTCAGGATCAAGGTCGATCGCGCCGAGGAACGGAATTCCAAACTGCTGGGCGGTTCTGGCTCCTCCGCCCTTAGAGAAGATGTCGATCTCCTGGTGGCAATGAGGACACGTGAACGCGCTCATGTTCTCGACCATGCCGACGATATCCACCTTCACCTGCCGGAACATCTCGATGGCCTTGCGACCATCCTGCAGCGACACATCGGACGGAGTAGTCACGACGACGGCGCCCGTCAGCGGCACCGTCTGAATGAGCGAGATCGCCACGTCGCCCGTTCCCGGCGGCAGATCGACAACCAGGTAGTCGAGTTCGCCCCAGGCCACCTGTTCAAGAAACTGGCGGATGAGTTGATGCAGCATCGGACCGCGCCAGATCAGCGGCTTGTCACCCGGATTCAAGAATCCGACCGAGATCACCTTTAGCCCATACTTCTCCAGCGGCTCGATCCGGTTCTCGCCTACCACGCGAGGCGTCGCGCTTGTTCCGAGCATCAACGGCACGTTGGGCCCATAAACGTCGGCATCGAGCAGGCCAACCTTGTGTCCCAACTGTGCCAGGGCGATCGCCAGGTTCACAGAAATGGTCGTCTTACCGACTCCGCCCTTGCCTGAACCCACGGCAACGATCGCATTCACGCCCGGGATCGGCTGCGGCCCCGCCGGACGCATTCCAGGATGATTCACATGAGAACCCACGATCACTCCTCTCAGACCGTTCTGTCCGAACCAAGAATTATAAATCTCTCCCGCATCGTCCCGTGCACATCAGCAGGGTTCAGAAGACGGCCCTCTCGCATCCGGCATCGGTCAGATCCTTCCAGCCGTGTACCCGCCATCCACGGTGAAGGCCGATCCTGTCACCCACGCTGATTCGTCAGACGCGAGATACACTGCGCAGTTTGCGATGTCTTCCGGTGCTCCAAACCGTCCTATCGGATGCAACTCAAGCCGTTTCTTCTTCTCGGCCTTGGGCGCGGTCCTGATGAAATCCGCCACCATCTCGGTTTCAACGATGCCCGGACAAATGCAGTTGACGCGAATCTTGTCCGGCCCGAGATCCATCGCCATGCATTTCGTCAGCGTGATGACCGCTCCTTTCGACGCGCCGTACACGGCGCGGTTGCGCGCACCAATCAACCCAACAACCGATGCGATGTTCACGATGGACCCTCCGCCAGCACGCCTCATGTGCGGAATGATTGCCTTCGATAACATCCACAGCCCGCGCACGTTGATGTTGAACGTGTCGTCCCACTCGCGCTCGGTGATCGACTCGGCTGTTCCGACCATCAGGACAGCTGCAGAATTTACAAGCACGTCAATCTTTCCGAACTTCTCTGTTGTGGCGTTGACTACCCGCTCCACGTCTAGCGACCTGCTGACGTCGGCCGCAACGCACAATACTGCCTCCGCCTGCACCGCACCGGCCACTTCATTCAGTTGATGCTGCCGCCTTCCCACGAGCGCAACCCTCGCGCCCTCTTTCAGGAACATTTCGGCACAACTTCTCCCTATTCCGGACCCAGACCCCGTGACGATCGCAACTTTTCCTCGTAATCTGCCGCCGTCAGTGCTCATCGACTCGCCTCCGTCATCAGTTATACGAGTTTTTTCTATTCTGGGCCTCGTTACCATATTGGGAATACTCGTATCACGAGTGTAACGGGTAACGATAAATTACGTTGCGGCCTCGTTATCCAGTTCCTAGCATTCTCCTACCCCCAAAACAGCGATGCTTTTGTTAACGAATTCTTCAGAGGGAGGATTTGATGCGATCACGGGCTGACCGCAGTGTCACATCGTTCACACGTCTAGCTTTAGTCTTTGTGCTCATCTCTTTGGTTCTGCTGGCAGCATGCGGCAAGGAAAAAACGCCCACCAACACGCCACCGGCCCAGGTTGTCATCGGCGTTGCCCCGTTCACAGTCACACTCGCACGCGGCACAACGCAGACCTTCACTGCGACGGTTACGAACACATCGAATACAGCTGTGAATTGGTCGGTTGACGAAGGCGCCGCTGGCGGAAGCATTACCAGCGCAGGCGTTTACACTCCGCCGACTACTGTCGGAACGTATCACGTCACTGCCACCAGCCAGGCCGATACGAGCAAGAAGGCCACTGCCACGGTGACGGTCACTGATGCCGCCGTCGTCGCGGTCACCCCCGCGACTGCCGAGCTTGCTATCAACGCGACGCAGACATTCACAGCGACGGTCACCGACGTGATCGACGTCAATCAAGCAGTCACCTGGTCCGTCCAAGAAACCACTGGCGGTGAGATTGACGCCGAAACCGGTGTGTACACGGCACCCAACAAGGCCGGCACCTATCACATCGTCGCGACGAGTGTCGCATTTCCTGCAAAGAAGGCCACTGCCGCCGTCAAGGTCACGGCACCGGCTCCGACCTTTGCCAGCACAGCTCCCATCGATGCGGCTGAAGCCGAGGTCTATACCTATACCCCTGCTGCTACGGATCCTGCCGGCGGAACTATTGAACTCGCACTCATAAGCGGCCCTCAAGGGGCGACGTTCGAAGAGGGAGTCCTGACCTGGACTCCCACTAAGGAGCAGTCCCGCGTCGAGAATACTTTCACCGTTAGCGCCCTCTCCAGCGAAGGCGGCACCGCCGTGCAGGAATGGACCGTCACGCCGACCGGTATCATCCGCGGCAAGATGATGGCAAAGCACGTCCACGAAGCCGGCGTAACCGATGTTCCGGTCGATCTCAGCAGCTACTACATTTATGCGTATGTCCCCGCAGAGGATGGAACGCTTACTGAATACGAAGGCCAGGGAACTCCCGAGGGCACGTTCGAGATTCCGGGCGTTGCCGCCGGTAAGTACTGGCTCTCGCTCGATCACGGCGTGTTGATGGCTGAGGTCGGCCCCGAGCAGATGGGATGCGACGAGCGTCCATCGCTGGGCTGGGAGGTTCCTTACCACCAGATCCTGACCGACCGCAGCGACATCGACCTGAGCTGCTACGTACAGGGCCGTCCGGATGTGACGCTTGCGCAAGACGGCACCATGCGCCACTTCCAGATCCAGGGCCTTAACCCATGGAACGATGCAAATGACGAAATCGATCTCGCGATTCCCAATGCCGGAGAGTGGGATTACTGGTGGGGTCTCGATCCCGATGCGGTCAGCTACGATGGCGTACGTTCCGCATACAACCTGGCCACTGGCGACACGGGCTTCCTGGGTCAGTGGACTTCGGCTACCAGCACCGGTGGACGTCCTTACGGCATCCTGACCAAGGTCCTGACACTCCCGAAAGTCACCGATGTTGATGGCGAAACCAGCACTATCACTGGCACTATGCAGGATGTTGCCGGAACCCACGCATTTGACGCCAGCATCGCAGGTACCGAATTCAAGAAGCTCAATGCTCTCATCAACCCGAACGCAACCACCTACGGTTCGGAGTTGTACATCGAAACGCATCCGTTCGGGCTCTCGCACGGCTTCGTGGACTATGGTCCTGGAATGTTCGGCTTTGTCGGCGGCCTTTGGGCCGATGAAGACGGAACAAATCCGCCGGTAGAGACCGACGTTTATCTCGGCCAGTTCACATATGGCAATCCGTTCCCGACCACGTGGCCGCTGTTTGCCGAGTACTGGCATGACACCGGCGTTCAGTACAATACGCCCGCGGGAACTACTCTCCTGAACGCGGAATACTACCAGCTCACCGACGCTCTGCCGACGCTTGCGCACCCTGTGAAGCCGATCCTCGGACCGGTCACGAACGCAGCCATCGGCGAAGGGGACTTCTTCGCAGACCAGGAAATCTTGGCAACCCCGACCGTGTCCTGGGAAGAACCGGAGACTGGCTCCGCGCAAGGATATGTCATCCGCGTACTCTCTGTTGTTGATGGCGCGATGTACACCGAGAACGTGTTCCTCACAACCGACACCAGCGTGACGGTTCCAGCCGGTGTCCTGCAGCCTGGAACTACCTACATCTTCGCGATCGAAGCTTTGAATGAAACCGGCAAGGATCTCGCATCCACGCCGTACATGAAGGGCTTCCCCCGCGCCGGTGCATGGACCACTTCGGGCCTGCTCACAGTAACTGCACCCACGGCTCCGGCCTTTGCTGCGAACGCCGTCAGCTCTAAAAAGCTGTCGGGCTTCAAGCCGATGCACAAGCTAACGAAGTCACTCGGCGGCTCGAGGCATCAGTTCAAGCACGCAACCTCGCATAAGTAGTCATCAACTGGAAACACAACCAACCGGGGAGGCGAGTGATCGCCTCCCTGTTTTCGACTTCGCATTATCTTTCAGGCTCACATTGACCTCCTTTCCGGGTCAACACGAGCTCTTGCGCACACCCCACACGGCGCCTTGCCACAAATAAAATCGGGAGACGAAAATCGCCTCCCGAGGTTGTCTCGCGTCTCATGTCAAAAATCGAAATGCGAAAGTCGAACCTGCGTTTCAGTACCCGTGGCCTTCGCCTTCCACCTGCATCTTGCCCCGGAACATGCGATAGATGAAAACGAAGTATCCCAAAGCCAGCGTTATCCCGATCACCCACCATATCAACCCGACGGTCAGTCCGTAGTGTGGAGCCGCCGTGTTGCGAATGGTCAGGCTGTAATTCGGGTCCGTGCTAGCCGGCAACACGTTTGGGAACAGGGCCACTGCGGCACCCACCAGCATGAACGCGATGTAGATGCTGGAACAGACGAAGGCCGCTTTCTCCTTCCCTTTCGAGTGGAAGTTGAAGAGTAAAGCCATGCTGCCGAACACCATCACCGGAATGGCCAGTGCGATCGGGTGCTGCTTGTAATTCGCCAGCAGGCCATCTCGCAGCTGCAGCGTTGCCATCAGGCTAACGAAGGTGAGCGCCAGCACGACGGGCCATGCCAAGCTCACGATTCGGCGTGCCCGCGCGTTCACATCGCCTTCTGTCTTGGTCGCGATATAGAGCGCGCCGTGCATCATAAGCACCACGAGCGCCACCACGCCGGTTAGCACGGTGTACCAGTCGAGAATGCCCGGATACGGACCGACACGCCAGTTCGTCCACAGGGGTTCGAAGAAGTAGCCGTCCGCGCCAAGCGGCACCCCGCGAATGACATTGCCCAGCGCCGCGCCATAGAAGATTGCGAGCAGGATGCTGGAGAGCGAGAACAAGACGTCGAAAAACTGCCGCCATACGATGCCGTCCAGGTGACTGCGCAATTCCACGCTAAGTCCGCGACCCATCAAAAGCCAAAGCACCATCATCAACGGCAGATAGAATCCGCTGAAGCTGGAGGCATACAGCAGAGGGAACGCGAAATAGAGCGTACCGCCCGCAGCCAGCAGCCAGACTTCATTGCCGTCCCACACCGGGCCAATGGCGCGAAGGTTGATGCGCCGCTCCTTATCGTTGCGCGCCACCAGCATGTGAACGATCCCGGCGCCGATGTCGAATCCATCAAGGATGACGTAGGCCGTAAGCATTACAGCGACGATCCAGAACCATAGTGTCGGCATTAGTTGTTCACCTCCACGGCAGTGGCCTCGTGCATGTAAACAGGCGCTTTTACCTCGACCGGTTCAGGTCCATGCTCGATCTCGCGACGGATCAGGAACAGGAACAGGATCGATGTCACGGTATACATGCCCATGAAACCCAGCAGGGTGAACATGCCGTTGCCGGCCGTCACCGTCTTCGAATAGCCTTCCGACGTGCGCAGCAGACCGTAGATCAGCCACGGCTGCCGCCCGAGCTCTGCCGTCATCCACCCCGCCGTGTTGGCAATATACGGGAACGGCAGCATGAGCATCAGCACCCAGAGCATGGGCTTGGTGCGGAACAACCGTCCGCGCCACAGCAGGAAGGCCGCGATCAGCATCACCGCAATGAAAATCGTTCCCAGCCCCACCATGATGCGATAGCTGTAATAGAGCAGCGGAATGTTCTGCGGCCAGTCTTCCTTGGGATACGCGTCCAGACCCTTCACTTCTGCGTTGAAGTCCATGAACGCGAGGAAGCTCAGCAGCCTCGGCGCCCGTACTGGGTTGTCGATTTTCTTGTTCTCGACATCCGGCTGGCCGATGAAAGTGAGCGGAGCACCATTCTGCGTTTCATACTGTGCTTCCATTGCCGCCAATGTCACCGGCTGATGCCTGGCCAGCATTTTGCCCTGTCCGTCGCCGGTCGGGAACGCCTGCAGTATGCAGAAGATCAGGCCCGCAATCACGCCCATCTTCACGTACATGCGCCCGTGCTCGGTGTGCTTCTTGCTGAGCAGATAGAACGCTCCGACCGCGCACATCACGAAGGCTCCCGTCACCACGGCGCCACTCATGTTGTGCGCGTACTGCCAGATCGCCCACGGATTCAGCAGCAGTTGCCAGAAGCTGCTCAGTTCCACGCCGCCATTCGGCGTGCGCACGTAACCGGTTGGGTGCTGCATCCAGGCATCGGTCGCCACGATGAAGTACCCAGACAGCCACGAACCCAGGAACACCATCAGCGCCGAGAACCAGTGCATGGTCTTGCTCAGGCGCTTCTCGCCGTAAAGGAACAACCCAAGGAACGCCGACTCGAGAAAGAACGCGAACGTCCCTTCCATTGCAAGCGTCTGGCCGATCACGCCTCCAGCATATTTCGAGAAGTGCGACCAGTTCGTGCCGAACTGGAACTCCATCGGAATGCCGGTGATCACTCCGAAGATGAAGTTGATGCCGAAGGTCTTCGCCCAGAAGCGCGCCGCCCTGTTGTAGCTCTCATCGTTTTTCCAGATTGCCAGGGTCTTGAACAGCACGATCAGCGGCGCAAGCCCCACGGTTAATTGTGGAAACAGGTAATGGTAAGTTACAGTGAACGCGAAGTGCAGTCGGTGAACAAGAAGTGCGCTGTCCATAAGATACCCTGCATTTATCGTTGTGCCGGCTGTGTTCGAGTGGGGCGTCGCTCTGCCCCGTCCCGAGGGCCGACGAACCATGTAACCGATGAGTTGAACTCATCGGAGAAGAAAGGCAGTACAAGAGTTAAGAGCCAATGAAAGAGTCGTATCTACCCGTCAACTGCGACGATTGGTAGCGCCGATGCCACACGCGTTTCCGCCGCTTCGGTTGAAATCTCAGGTGCGGTCCTCGCAACCTTGCCCCGATGCGCCAATTCCGCAATGTTCGCGCGTCGCAGCACGTTCGTCATTGCATCCTGCGCTTCCGCCCAGACGAAATGCGCCGAGCAAAAGTTCTGTCGTTCACAGTTGTGTCCTGGGCCAAGACAAAAGTTCAGTTGAATGGGGCCCTCAATGGCTTCGATAACATCGAGAAGCGACGTATTCTCGGCTGAGACCGCCAGTTCGAATCCGCCATCGATTCCACGTCGAGAAGCTATCAGCCTGGCGCGCACAAGCCCCTGCAGCACCTTTGACATGAAACTCTCGGGCACCCCAGTGGCTTCCGCCAGCGTGTTGCGCTGCACGCGGCTGCCGACGGGCAAGGTTGCCAGGTGAATCATCACTCGGACTGCATAGTCAGCGGCGCGCGTCAGTTGCATCGAGAAGTTCCGTTGTGTTTGTTGCTCGTTTTCGGTTGAACTTGCCTGGCCTGTTCTGGACTAACTTTGCCCCGAATGTCTGCATTGTGAGCTGCACGACGAGCCCTAGTCAGTGACTCACATCACTTTTTGGAGTGATTTTGTCCATTTTTGACTAGCACTGCTCCTGGGAATCGGCTTACAACACACGCTCGACCCTCCAAGCGGACTGGACGTAGCCCGCCGCGCTATACGTATGTCATTGCGCCTGTTGAAGATGCATATCGTTGCACCTTGACAGTGGAGAAACATCTAAGGATAATCGCTCACCCCTTCCCTCACCCCCATGAGGTGCCATCAGGGGTGCCAAGCCTAACTCTCACTGCAGTTGCGAGCGTTCCCCCTCGCGTCGGCTGAGCTCATCAAGGAGGCTCGATGAAAGCACCGACGACACTCTCCAAACTGGCCACTATTCACAGAACGCGAGTGGCACGCATCCTGTTGCTGGGTGCAACCGTACTCGCCGTCACCTTCGTTGTCCCTCCCCTGCTTGGTCCGGTCGCGGCGTTTGCGAACGGCGTCATGCAGGACATCTTCCGCCCGTTCCGGGACGATGCCGGTATCATCCGGAGCCAGCCGTCTGATGTGAGAATCACGACAGTCACGGGGACAGTCGTCCAGGTCCCTAACGCTCCGCTCGACGCGCGCAACAAGTTCTTCGACCCCGCCCTCGGTGCCACAGGCCAGTCATGCTCGAGCTGCCACCAACCGGACCAGGGCTTTACGATCCAGGTGCCGGATATCCAACGGAGGTTCGTTGCAAGCGGCGGGAAGGATCCACTGTTCCACTTCAGGAACACCGCTGACAATCCAGCCAAGGGCGAGCCTACGGTAGAAAACTACAGCGTCGTGCTGGCTCTGGGTGCGACTCGCATTGCCAAGCGTTATTCGGCCGATTCGAATTTCACGATCGTCGCTGCCGATCAGAGGACGATCAACAAGTTCGGCACGTTTCCGCTGACTAATGATCCGGAGATGAATCGTTTTCCGGGGGGTGCTACGGACCAGAATCCAACTATCTCGGCGTTCCGCCGCCCGATCGTGCCGACCAATCTTCATCTGGAGAGCGCGGTGCTTTTCGATGGAGCGGTCGACATCGCTAACATTTTCGGGCAAGTGACCGGCGGGAATATGCTGCTGGCAGGACGCGACCCGACTCCGGAAGAAGCCAAGGAGGTGGGTGCGTTTGAGTTCGGCGTATATACCGACCAAAACTTCGACCGTGCGGCGGGGCCCGTTGGAGCCGGTTTCACTTCGAATGCCGGAGGCAGAGGCGGCCCGCTCAACCTGCGGAGTCTCGCACTTGGGCCCAACATTTCCTGTAACGAGCCCGCTGAAGCAAACCTTGTACAGACGTCTACCCTGTCTGGCGCAGGCACTTGCGTGAAAAACGTCCCCGGCTTCGACATCTTCGACGCCTGGGCAAACCTTCCCGGCGGTGGCTTAAATATTGGCCGTCGCTCGGTCGCGCGCGGCCAGGAGATATTCAACACCAAAACACTGCACGTGCCACCGGATCTGCAGGCCGAGTTGGGCAGTACGACGACGACCTGCACCGGGTGCCATTCCAAACGCAACGTTGGCAACAACGTGGATAGGACCTTCTTTGTCAGGATCGGCACGGACTCAATCGCCATACTCGAGGACCTGATCAAGGGTGGCGGAGCCTGCGCAACCGACAAAAAGGCTCATCCCGGACTCCAGAGCATGCTCGACCGAGTCCAGATGCTGCCTCTTTACCGGGTGACGGCGAAAACCGGTACCGTTCCGGCCGGCTGCGGCGTCAGCGACACGGGGGAGATAATCACGACCGATCCGGGCCGCGCGATGGTATCGGGCGACATCGCGGACACCGGGAAGTTCAGGCCAGTGATCCTGCGTGGGCTGGCAGCGCGTTCGCCGTACTTCCACGCCGGTGCGGCGAAAGATATCAGAACGCTGGTCGAGTTCTACGAAGCTCGTTTCAGCATCGGGCTCACTGAACAGGAGGAGCGCGACCTGGAAGCGTTCCTGGAAAGCTTGTAACCCTCGGGTGCCCGTTTAAGTCATGTCTTGAACGGGCACTCATTCTCGTCTGGTTATCTCAGGCCTTTTGTAACTCCCGCTTTCGCTGCGCGTTGTCATGACGTGCCTGACGACGTCGCATCGCATCCTCGTACCGCCGCTTCTCTTCTGGGGTTTCGGGAATGACAGGCGGAACCGGAATGTGCCTTCCGTGCCGGTCGACGGCGACGAACGTCAGGTAAGCCGAGCTGACGTGATGACGGCTACCGCTAATGTAGTTTTCGACCCAGACCTTCACGCCGATCTCCATGGACGTGTGGAACGCGCGGTTCACGGCCGAGCGCAGGATGATCAGGTCGCCCACATGCGCCGGGGTTAGGAAATCCAGGTGGTCGACCGCAGCGGTCACGACGTAGTTGCGCGAGTGCCGATGGGCCGCCAGTGCCCCGGCAAGGTCGATCCAGTGCATCAGTCGACCGCCAAGCAGCGCTCCGAGCGGGTTGGCGTCATTGGGCAGAACAAGTTCGTTCATCTCCGAGTAGGACTCGCGAACGGGACGTGGTGTCAGGTTGTAAGTCGTATCGTTCATGTTGGACCTGCTCCAGATTCACGAATTGTCGGCTGAACTGTCAAAAAGCCCTGGATATGAATTGTCTTCTGCATAACTGTTCGCGCCGTTTCGTTTGCGCTCGATGTAGGCTGCCACAAAGCAGGACGCAAGCCGCTGAATCCGGAGATCCAAATGCGGATCCGCACATTCGCCGCTTGAGTCGAACTGTAAACGACCATGTGCGCCCGGAAGATGATCCCGCTCGCAAACGAAATCGACGACGATCAACGATTCGCTCTCAGCCGCAACGCAGAAGCGTATGGCATCTGCGTCGCGGTCCTTGGGCAGCCGACCGCAGCGCGCGTATCCTAAATTGCAGTGGTGAGTAAGCTCGTCGTCAGTCGGTCGGACAGACGCTCCAGAGGCGACACACGTTCCGGCCCAGCCGCGGCCGAGCGGCAACCGCCCGGGATGCGGCCAATGTCCGCCGTTCAGCGGCTCTGTCGGTACAAAGAATGGACAAGCCAAAACGATTTCCTCACCAGCACCAACTCGCGCCATTGTACAGGACGGAACAAGTCGATGCCCTCCTGTGTTGTGGCCGTCTGTAGAATATCCAGCATGGATCGAATCGCCCTGCTGAAAGAAGTGCTCGCCGCTGATCCCGCCAACGTCCTTGCGCGTTACGGCCTGGCCATGGAGTTCTCGAAAGCCGGTGAAACGGACGCCGCGATGGCTGAATTCAAGCGGCTTATCGCCGATAACCCCAACTACGTCGCTGCATATCAGCAAGGCGCGCAGACGCTTCTCAATGCCGAACGGAACGACGAAGCCCGCGAACTGCTGAATCAGGGCATAGCCATTGCCGAACGCGACGGCAATTCACACGCGAAGTCCGAGATGGAGGGCATGCTCGACTCGATCTTCTAGCGGCGTGGAAAAACGTCGCGCCGAATTCTTAGCTGAACTCAGCTTCCGTGGTCCCAGGAGCGGCGCGGGTCGCAGTCATCGCGCGGCAGGTCCTGGGCCGGCGCCGGAAGTCGCGAGCGGTTCTTCGGGCGGCTTTCGGAACCGCATAAGGCCGTACTCGACCGCCCCCGGCCAGAGCTGATACAGGGTGATGAAGATGCGATACCACCACGGCACAACTACTTCCCTTTTGTTTTTCACATAGCCGCGCAATACCGCTCGTGCAACGCGGTCTGGGCCTGGTCCGCGCACCGGCGAGCGCTGGGTCTTATTCTTGAACCTTTCGCCTTCGACGACGTTGTGGTGAAAGTCGGTGGAAATAAATCCCGGACACACCGTCAGTACGTTCACGCCGTGGTGCAGCAACTCGAGTCGTGCGCCCTTGCCGACGGCGTTCATGGCGAACTTGGTCGCTCCGTAGGCCGATCCAAGCGGAACCGGGATGTGCCCTGCAACGCTCGAAATGTTAATGACCGTGCCGCCGCGCTGCCGCTTCATTTGTGCGGCCGCGACCTGCAGGCCATCCAGGGCGCCGAATAGGTTCGTGTCGAACATGGCGCGGCACGCTTCCATGTCCATTTCGGCAATAGTGTCGATCATGCCGTAACCGGCATTATTGACCCAGATGTCGACGCGCCCGAAGTTGTGAAGTGTGAGACTCATGAGGCGTTCTATTTCCTCACGATTGCGAACGTCACAGGCAACCGCCATGGTACGTTCGGGGTGCCCTATCCGGGCACGCGCGGCTTCCGCCCGCCCCAGATCGCGAGAGGAGAGAACGACCGTGGCTCCCTCCTCGGCGAACAGTTTCGCTATAGCTTCCCCGATACCCATCGAAGCGCCGGTGACTACCACGATCTTGCCGTTCAGGAGCATGCGATAAAAATCGCACATCCGGGCACCTTTGCGCCACTAATCAGCAGCGCCAGCGGGAACTGCCCTCCAAAGCTGAATCGAGCGCAACGCGCTAGAATGCTCGGGTGGACTCGCTTTTACCTCTTTTCCCGCTCGACCTCGTGCTACTTCCCGGCCAGGCACTGCCGTTGCGCATCTTCGAGCCTCGCTACAAGGAAATGATAGGCGAGTGCCTCGACCGGAAAACTTCCTTCGGTATCGTGCGCGCTCAGGAGGACTCGATCGCCGAAATCGGCTGCACGGCTGACATTCTTGGGGTGACGAACAAATACCCGGACGGGAGCATGGACATCGACACGGTCGGCAGGCGCCGGTTCGAGGTCTTGCAGGTGAACAATGAACGATCGTTCCTGCGGGCGGAAGTCCTCTTCCAGGAAGACGAACCTGGAGATCTCGCCCTGGCAGATGCTCATACGGCGATCGAACTTCACACACAGGTTGTCAGGATGCTCGGTCCAAACCAGAGCTACGAGCCCCCTGATTCCGGCCAGCCGCAACTATCGTACGAACTGGCAGGGGCGCTACCCATGGACCTGGACTTCAAGCAGGCGCTGCTGGGAATGCGTTCGGAGACAGATCGACTGGCCGCACTCATCGAGTTCTACAAGCAGGTCTTGCCCAAACTCGAACGTGCCAGCAAGGCACGCCAGACGGCTGGCGGCAACGGCCACATACTCTGAACGCACGTAACATCACCTCAACTCACGTCATCTTCGGCGGCCCGCATCCGTGTTATACCCCCGCGCATCGATATTCCTGCTGCAACGCCCGGAAGCGAATCATCGTCCAACTTTGGGTGTGAAGCTGCAGTGATGCGATGGCGCCACTTTTGGCGCTAAAGGCCTCGAACCAGGAAAGGTCTATTACAGATCATGAATCTTCCGTCGACCCTCGGCGAACTTAAGCGCAGTAATTTTTCCGAACAGAGACTCACAACGCGCCGCGTGAAGGACGAGATACGCGACAACATGATCTGCCGGCTCAAGACGCGGCAGACCATCTTCCCTGGCATTGTTGGTTATGACGACAGTGTAGTTCCGCAGCTGGTTAATGCCATACTCTCACGACACAACTTTATCCTGCTCGGCCTGCGGGGACAGGCTAAGAGCCGAATGCTGCGCGCGCTTACCACGCTGCTCGATCCTGAGATGCCGTTCGTTTCCGGCTGTGAAATTCACGACAATCCGTATGCTCCGATCTGCCGGCGTTGCCGTGAGCAACTCGACCGTGCAGGAGACGACCTCCCGATCGATTATCTTGATCCAGATGAACGCTATGTCGAAAAGCTTGCAACTCCGGATGTGACGATCGCTGACCTGATCGGCGATATTGATCCCATCAAGGCTGCGCGAGGCGGACACGAACTCTCCAGCGAGTTGACGGTGCACTACGGCCTGCTGCCAAGGGCGAACCGCGGCATTTTCGCCATCAACGAACTGCCCGACCTGGCGGGAAAGATTCAGGTGGGCCTTTTCAACATCATGCAGGAAGGCGACGTTCAGATTAAGGGCTACCCGATCCGGATGCCGCTGGACATTGCGCTGGTTTTCAGCGCTAATCCCGAGGACTATACGGCGCGCGGCAAGATCATCACTCCCCTGAAGGACCGCATCGGATCAGAGATTCGCACGCATTATCCGGCGACGATTGAGGAAGGTATCGCCATTACGGAACAGGAATCCTGGTGGCAGCGGCGGACGAACGTCGATGTTCCCAAGTACGTCCGTGAAGTGGTGGAACAGATCGCGTTCGTAGCACGCGACGACAAGCGCATCGACAAGCGTTCCGGCGTCAGCCAGCGGCTGTCGATCAGTTGCCTGGAAAACGTCATTTCCAACGCGGAACGCCGCGCAATACTCAACGGTGAAGATTGCGTGGTGCCGCGGGTGTCTGACATCTACGCCGCCATGCCGGCGATCACCGGCAAGCTGGAACTTGAGTACGAAGGGGAGATGAAAGGCGCAGACAACGTCGCACGCGAGATCATACGGACCGCTGTCGCCAAGACCTTCGACCGCTATTACGAAGGCGTGAACATGAACCAGATCGTCCAGTGGTTCGATCTTGGCGGCGAAGTCAGGCTGCCGGATACCGCCGGCGCGGCCGAGAGCATGAAGCTGCTGCACAACATCCAGGGTCTGCAGGAGAAGCTCGGCGCACTCGAGGTGAAGGGCAGCGACACTGCCGAACTACAGGCATCGGCGGCCGAGTTCGTGCTCGAAGGCCTGCACGCTCATAAGCGCATCGGCAGGAACGAGGAACGTCTATTTACGGCCGGGGAGAAGCAGCCGCGCCGTGCAGAACCGGGATTTACACGCGAGGAGCAACGAGAAAAGCCATACCGTAGCCGCAGGCCTTTCAACTAGGCGTGCATCTGGCAGGCGTTGTCGAGTAGTCGTTCCGGGGCCACTATGAAATTCACGCGATACACGAAATATGTTCCCGATCCCGCGTCCGAGATGAGCATGGAAGAACTGCTCAATGCGCTCTCGGATTACCTGCTCAACAGCGGTTTTCAAAACCCCTACATGAATTTCTACGAAATGCCGCAGGACGAGCAGACGCTGGATGACCTGCGGCAGGCGATCGAGAATGCTCTGATGGCGGACGATCTGCTCGACGACAACATGCGCGAGCGGTTGGAGCAGATGAGGCAGGACGGCAGCCTTGAGGAGGTCATCGAGCAACTGATCGAGCGGATGCAGCAGGAGGACTATATCTCAATCGACAATCCTCCGGATCCGTCGCGGGAATCAGGCGTGGGCGGCCAAGTGGGCCGACCGCAGGCGCAGGTGAAGTTCGAGATCACCGACAAGAGTCTGGATTTCCTGGGCTACCGGACACTGCGAAACCTGCTCGGTTCGCTCGGCAAGTCCAGTTTCGGGCGGCACGATACCCGCGACATGGCTACTGGCATCGAGGCGAGCGGAGCATCCAAGCAGTACGAGTTTGGCGACACTCTTAACCTTGACATCACGGCCACTCTCTCCAACGCCATCCAGCGCGAAGGCTGCGGGCTTCCGCTGAAACTCGAATACTCGGACCTGCAAGTACACC
>JAEZPW010000350.1 GCA_023441255.1 Acidobacteriota bacterium | reverse complement strand
AGGCCGCCGTCCGCGACCGGCAGGTCCGCATAGTGCTTATGGACGAGGCTCCTGGATCAGCAAGCTCCCTCGCCGGCGTGCTCGCCAGCGCCCTCGCCGAAACGAATCCGGCAAGCACCGAGGAATGGCTGCCCGAAGCAAAACCAGACGATGTGGCCGCCATACTCTACAGCTCTGGGACCACCGGCGACCCCAAGGGCGTGATGCTTACCCACCGGAACCTGCATGCGGAGACGGACGCGATCTTTGCGGCGTTCGAACTCGGCCCCAGTGACGCGATTCTCGGCATCCTTCCGCTCTTCCATGCTCTTGCCCTGGTGGTCAACCTGCTGCTGCCGCTAGCGGCCGGGTGCCGCATCCTTTTCCTCGATTCGCTGAACACAACTGACCTGATGCGGGCCCTTCCGCAGGTGAACATCTTCATCTGCGTGCCGCAGTTCTTCTACCTGATCCACGAGCGGATCTGGAAAGAAGTCGCGGCCCGCGGCGCCCTTGCGGAAAAGGCCTTCCGGGCAATGCTGCGCGTGTCGCGCCTCGGCCGGCTGTTCGGCCTCAATCTTGGCAAGCTGTTCTTCGGCAAGATACACCAACTCATGGGCAAGAACATGCGCATGCTAGGCAGCGGCGGCTCCAAACTCGACGCCGAGGTCGGCCGCGAGTTCGAGGACCTCGGCTTCATGATGCTGCAAGGCTACGGCCTGACCGAGACCACGGGCTGCGCCATGTACACTCCGCCGGGCCGGGTCGACATCGCTACTATTGGTATTCCACTGCCGGGCATGCAAGTTAAGATCGTCCCTTCCGATGCGACGGGCGAAGCCGCTGCGAACAGCGCTGCTTCAAGCGAGGGTGAAATCTGTGTTCGCGGCCCGATCGTTATGAAGGGTTACTGGAACCGTCCTGACGCCACCGCCGCCACAATCGATACCGACGGCTGGCTACATACCGGCGATCTCGGCTACATGGACAAACGCGGCTTTGTCCGCATTACCGGCCGTGCCAAGGACATCATCGTCACAAGTTCGGGCAAGAACATTTATCCCGAAGAGATCGAAAAGCACTACTTGCAAACGCCTTTCATCAAAGAACTGTGCGTGGTCGGCGTGGAGAGTGCTCAGGGTGAACCATTCGGCGAGCGACTTCACGCAGTCGTGGTGCCGAATTTCGATCTTTTGAAAGAAAAGAAAATCGTCAACGCGGGTGAAATCCTGCGCTACGAGATTGAGAATCTCTCGACGAAACTCCCCAGCCAAAAGCGCATTCTCAGTTATGACATCTGGCAGGAAGACCTGCCGCGCACCACAACTCGAAAGATCAAACGGTTTGAGGTCGAGCGACGCGTACGCGCAAAACAATCCGCAGGGACAACCGGTTCAGAGCGTGGAGTTGCCAGCCGCGGGCTTTCCGCAGAGGAAGAGCGCTGGCTCGCAGAACCGGAGGTTCAGCGCGCGTTCAAGATCATTGGCAGCGCGAGCAAGAACCGCAGGGACGGTTTCCATCCCAATGACAACCTCGAACTCGACCTTGGTCTCGATTCGATGGAGAGGGTCGAGCTGCTCGTATCCCTGGAACGCGAATTCGGTGCACACGTTGATGAGGGGGTGATCTCATCCGTCTACACCATTCGCGAACTGGTCACAGCCGTTCAGCAGGCCCGAAGCTCCGGTGGGACTGCGACCGAGCGTCCGGCGTGGGATACCGTCCTGCGGCAAGAACCAGAAGACCCGGAGGTCCTGAACGTCGCCGAACCGCACACTGTGGCAACACAGATCGTCTACCTGCTCACGCGTTTCGTCGATCTTGTTGCCCGAGACCTCTTTCAACTTCGCGTCCAAGGCATCGAGAACTTGCCCTCCGATGGCCCATTCATCATCGCTCCGAACCACCAGAGCTTCCTCGATGGACCGATCGTCATGGGCTCAATTCCGTGGCGTATCTTCCGAAGGGTCTTCTACGTGGGAACGAGCGACATTTTCGGACAGGGCATCTGGCGTCGCATCGCCCGGGCGCTGAAACTCATTCCCGTGGACCCGGACGCGAACCTGGTTCCGGCCATGCGAGCCGGTGCTTTCGGTCTGCGTCACGGCAACGTGCTGGTACTCTTCCCTGAAGGTGAACGCTCGATCGACGGAACGCCACGGAGCTTCAAGAAAGGTGCCGCCATTCTGGCTACGCACCTGAACGTCCCGATAGTTCCCGTCGCGCTGGACGGCTTCTACGAAGTCTGGCCTCGTAATCGCAAGTTCAACTTCCGTCGTCGCACACCCTTGCGCGTCCGTTTCGGAAAACCCATTCTCCCGGCGCTGAACGGGAACCCCGAAGCGGCTTATGACAACGTCACTCGCGAGTTGAAAAACCGGGTCAGCGAGATGTGGGACGAACTGCACGAAGAGCTGTATCCGGAACAGACGTCAGTAGTTCACTCGTGAACTCGCGGTTCTGAGTACCGGTGGGAGGCGACTGCGAAGGAATTTCAGCCCGGTAATGAAACAACAGGGCCCTTCGCATGTCGCCCTCACGCGCAGAATCAGGCAGCGTCCTTCTGCTTCGATTCCGCCTTCTTCTCCTGGTAGGACTGAATGTGGTCGTAGATCTCGTCCGGAAACTTCAGGTCCTTGTAGACGTTGCAGGCGTCAGGGTCGTCTGCGTTCGGGCAGATCGGAAAATCCTGCTGTTTCTGCCACTCGAGAATCCGATCGCGACGGGGCGGATTGTAGTCACGCCCTTGGACTTGCTTGATCAGAGCCTTGGCCTCCTGTTCGCTGAATCCGGGGTTCCTCTGCAAGTAGGTCGTGAGTTCATCTTCCTGCAGGAAATGCCTGCCTACCATCGCAAAAACAAGGCGTCCGTAATGCCCAATGTCCTGTCCCGAATCCAGGGAATCCAACAGATGAGACATCATCGAGTTCGCACGCAGGTCTTCCGCCGACATGAATACCCTCCAAGGTGTTCGCTTTTTGTTCTCCTTGGATGCGCAAAATCAGTGTTCCGCAAGATCTGCGCAGATCAGGGCTTCCGGTCCGTCAATGCAGGCGTGGCCTCCGTACCAGTTACATTGGCCTTGGCTGGAGCCGGTTTCCATGCTCCCGAATTTTGTGGAGCTCCCGGGTTGACACCGAAATCCCAGACATATCGGTTAATGCCTTCCTCCCCGAGCATCTCCACGAGTGCGTACTCACCAGGCTCGAGTTTCTGTGCGGGCACTACCTTGATCCAGGAGCCAGCAACGGGTGTCACATCGGCGTCCATGTAATTCGCTTTCTGTTTTGCCTTGCCGTAGATCGCGACATTGATGTTACCGACCACGCGGTTGCCCTTCTTCTCTTCCGTGCGCACAATTTTCCAGCGCTTCTTCTGAATCACCGGATCGGGTGAGTTCGATGCGTCCTGGTCCTGGTCCAGCGCGATAAAGATGAACGGGTCGCCCACGTGGGCCTGTACTCGTGCATGCGGTCCCTTCAACTCGACGGTCTGCTTGTTGCCGGCAATCGGATTGATGGCGCCGCGAAGAATGTTGCCGGCCACGTTCTTGTTGATGTCCGCTCCGTTCTGCACCAGTTCGTTTAGCTCCGGCTTTCCCTGAAAAACGTCCAGCAGCCAGATGCCGCCTGTTACGGGCAGCCTGATGCCGGGCGAAACCGTCGGTGATTTCGCGTCTTCCTCAGCCTTTTCCCTGGCCTGTTCGGCATCGACTTCCCGGGCGCGAGGCCTGTCGCTTTCCGCCACTTCGGCCGCGTACTTGCGGCTCGCGTCCCAGTCGACCAGCGACGAGGGAATGTCTTCCCAGTCGTAACGCTCGGCGCTGAGATAGTGCACTCGGTCGCCAATGATCTGGTACTTGATCACGCCCTGGTAAGAGCCGTCTCTCAGCACAAGCCGCTTGAGATCCTCCTTCACGGGCGCAGTGGACTCCGCCGGTTCTGCCGGTTTTTCGGCTGCAGGCGACTTCTTGGCCGGACGAGTCTTGTGCGGCTGCTGAGCACAGAGCTGCGGCAGACTGGCCACCGCGAACAGCATCACGAGGAATGTGAGAAAACGGCGATTCATGGCTTGTCCAGCTTATCTGATTGTGTGCGTGCCTATTGTGAGCAGCGGCACTCACCCGCTTACCCAGTTTAGCTCTCTCCGTAACAACCCGTTTGCGTTTCGTTCGTTGCGGCCGTTGGCAAACAGCTTGGGACTGCTTCTTCAGAGCACATTCCCTTAGACGCCGTTTTCTGACATAATTGGTCGTGCACCCCTCCGGACAGCACAAATCCACTTACAACCTGGTGACGAGGAACCGATGTCGGCAAAGTATATCTTCGTGACGGGCGGTGTTGTTTCATCGCTGGGAAAGGGACTCGCAGCATCTTCCATCGGCTGCCTGCTGGAGAGCCGCGGGCTCAAGGTCTCCATGCAGAAGTTTGACCCTTACCTCAACGTCGATCCCGGCACGATGTCGCCTTTCCAGCATGGCGAAGTCTTCGTCACGGACGACGGCGCGGAAACCGACCTCGACCTCGGCCATTACGAGCGTTTCACCCACAGCAAGCTCAGCCGCGACAACAACTGGACGACCGGCCGAATTTACGAGCAGATCATCGCCAAGGAGCGCCGCGGAGACTATCTCGGCAAGACTGTGCAGGTGATTCCGCACGTCACGAACGAGATCAAGGCGGCCATGAAGAAGGTCTCTACGGACGTAGACGTCTGCCTCGTCGAGATCGGCGGAACTGTCGGCGATATCGAGTCGCTGCCGTTCATCGAGGCCATTCGCCAGATGCGTCAGGAGCTCGGCCGCGAAAACACTCTGTTCGTGCACGTCACGCTGGTTCCCTACATCGCTGCTGCCGGAGAACTCAAGACCAAGCCGACTCAACACTCGGTGAAGGAACTGCTGAGCGTTGGAATCCAGCCTGACATTCTGCTCTGCCGAACCGACCGCTTCCTCTCAAAGGACATCAAGTCGAAGATCGCGCTCTTCTGCAACGTGGAAGAAGAAGCGGTGATCACGGCCAAAGATGTCGATTCAATCTACGAATGCCCGTTGATGTTCCATCACGAAGGCGTTGATCGGCTTGTGCTCAAGTACTTGCACCTGCAAACTGGCGATCCTGACCTTCGTGCCTGGGAAGACCTCGTTCACCGCGTCTACAACCCGAAGGACGAAGTCAGGATCGGCCTGGTCGGCAAGTACGTCGAATACGAAGATTCCTACAAGTCGCTCAAGGAAGCTCTGCTGCATGGCGCGCTGGCGCACAACCTGAAGCTCTCTCTCAGCTGGATCGAAGCTGAAGAGCTTGAGACCGAAGACGACAGCTATTTCGAGCGCCTTGAAGGCTACGACGGCATTCTCGTTCCCGGCGGATTCGGCAAGCGCGGCATTCAGGGGATGCTCAACGCGATCCGTTACGCACGCGAAAAGAAGATCCCATACTTTGGAATCTGTCTGGGTATGCAAACGGCTTCCATCGAATTCGCTCGCAACGTTTGCGGATTGAAGAATGCGAATTCAAGCGAATTCGATCCGACGACACCGCATCGCGTGATCTACAAGCTCCGCGAACTGCGAGGCGTGGAAGAACTCGGTGGAACTATGCGTCTTGGCGCATGGCCCTGCAGGCTCGAAAAAGGCTCTCTGGCACACCATGCTTATGGGCAGCTCGAGATCAGCGAGCGCCATCGCCACCGCTACGAGTTCAACCAGGAATATCGTGAGCAGATGACCGCTGCCGGACTGCAGATCACGGGACTGACACCAGACGGAACCTACGTCGAGATCATTGAGCTACCGCAGGACCAGCATCCGTATTTCCTGGGCTGCCAGTTCCACCCAGAGTTCAAATCGAAGCCGCTTGAGCCGCATCCGCTGTTCAAGTCGTTCATCGGCGCGAGTTACGAAAACCGCAAACAGCGCGACGTCAAGAAGCATTCAGCGGAAGTTGAGCTGTTCCTGAGACCGGAGAAGGTGGTCCGGAAGTAGCTTCGAGTTTCTGGTTTCTTGTTTCTGGTTTCTGGTTCGTCTTCCGATCCGGCGGGTCATGTGACTCGCCGGTTCGTCTTTTTCAGCGAGTTCCCAGTCCTTGAGTGTCAGGGATGTGCCCGGTTCATTCTGTCAGGGATGTGCCCGGTCTATAACACCCCCGAGACCCCCTTCCCCCCGCCCTAATTTCTCCTAACTTCTTGATTGGACAGGGGTTAGATCTGACAACAGATGCCCTTAAGTCTTGTAAATCCCAGTATTTAAAGGACTTAAATACTAAGATCTTGCAAACAAAGGGTTTGGCCGCTGCCCATACCTGTGCGTGAGCCTCACGCGTCCGAAAATGGCGTTATCAAAGAGCTGCACGGGAATCGCGACGGTTCGTCGCACGCGATGAATGTAGCAGGGATCGTCTGGCGGCCAACATCCAAGGCCGAAAATTTACGAATTCAGAACAGGATTCACCCGGCATGGGACGGGTACCGCATTGGATGGGCTGAGCGGGGATGAATCTATGATTTTCTGAAGTCATCCGACGCCGTCGGCTACGTTTTGTGGAACGGCTCCGGCTGCCCATCCCGAGCTCCTGCCCTTGTTTCAGCCACTTACGCCCATTCGGGCGTGTGGTTTGGGAATTGCTCAGCAAGACCCCAACTGGCCTCGCTGTGGGGCGGGCCGCGCGCTTTGTCACCGACCTTAGCACTCTTCTTTTGCTTAAGGCGCGGTTTGGTGTCTTTCTTTTCAGACTCATCAGCTAAATCGCTGATCAGGAGGATGGCTAATGAAGAAGTGCCTCATGCTGTTGCTGTCGGCACTTGTTATTGCGTTCAGCACCGGCAACCTGTTCGCTCAGGCTACCGCCAGCAGTGCGATCGCGGGTACAGTAACCGATAAATCCCAGGCGGTCGTAGTCGGAGCCGAGGTCACCGCAACCAACGTTGCGACCGGCGCGGTTCGCACCATGAATACGAACACATCCGGCGACTACCGCTTCGATCTTCTCCCGGCCGGCACGTACACGGTGAAGATATCGAAAGTAGGCTTCGCCACGACGGTGCAGAAGCTCGAAGTTCTGGTCGGGCGCACCGCGACCGTTAACGCCGCCTTGAACCCGGGCGGCGCGCAGGAAGTGGTCGAAGTAACAGCAGAAGCCCCACTCCTCGATCAGACCAAGACGAGCGTCAGCCAGAACATCACCCCCTCGGAAGTGGAACAGCTTCCTCTGCTCGGGCGCGATGTGGCCAACTTGGCGTATCTTGCGCCTGGCGTAAAGCAGGCGAACTCATACGATCCGACGAAGAGCCGCTACGCCATACTTTCGGTCAATGGCGAGACCGGGCGTAACGTCAACGTAACCGTGAACGGGATCGATAACAAGGACAACACGGTCGGCGGACCGGTGATGCAGCTTCCGCTGGAGGGCGTGCAGGAATACGTGATCAGCACGCAGCGTTTCTCCGCCGCGAACGGGCGCTCGGAAGGCGCCGCGATCAATCTGATCACCAAGTCCGGCACGAACGATTATCACGGATCGTTGTTCGGATATTTTCGTGACCAGGCGCTGAACGCAACGGATGCCATCGCACAACAGACGGGGACGAAGCCGCCCTACAGCCGTCAGTTCTTCGGCGGCTCGATCGGCGGTCCGATCGTGAAAGACAAGCTGTTCGCCTTCTTCGCTCTCGAGCGACAGCGCGAACACACCAGCATTCCAGAGAATAGCGACGCCTTCAACGAATTGAGCCTGGTGACTAGTTTGGGCGCGCAGCCCTCGGCGATCATACCGACGCCGTTCTTCGAAACACGCTACAACGGCCGTCTCGACTACAAATTCTCAGATCACAATTCGGCGTACGTGAGCTACAGCTCGCAAGCGAACAACGGATTGAACGACCAGTCCGACCAGTTGGGCGACCTTACCGGCGGTAACTTCACGACGAACCACCTGCAAGTTGCGAACTTCACCCTCAGTTCGGTTCTTTCCAACACGCTGGTGAACCAGTTCACTTTCGGTTTCCAGTACTGGAACAACCTGATCAACAGCGATGTGCGCGCGCCGTATGTCACTTTCACGAGCGGTGCGTGGTTCGGTACGAACGTGAACGTGCCGCAACAGTCCTATCAGCGCAAATGGCAGTGGCGCGATGACCTCACCAAGACGGCCGGCAACCATACCCTGAAATTCGGCGCCGACATCATCTGGAATCCAAGACTCGGCGGGTACTTCGCGTCGAACTCGACTCTTGAGATCGACTTCGCCGCCGACCCGAGTTGCATTCTGGGTGTCGCACCGAATGCCACCACGGCGGGTTGCGGTGCCGCGGCCTATCCACTCGGCTTCGCCACCCCTGGAGCTGTGAGCAGCATGTCCGCCAGCAGTGGCGATCCGAAGTTCGATATGCCCGGCGGCACCAAGCAGATCGGCTTCTATGCACAGGATGATTGGAAGGTGACCAAGCGCTTGACCTTGAACCTGGGATTGCGCTGGGACAAGGACATCAACCTGGTCGGCGCCACCGCCATCGAGAACAGCAGAACGTTCCTTGCTCTTAAGGCAATCGGCAGTCCCTATGCACGCCTCCCGCACGACGACAACAAGGACTTCAGTCCTCGCGTAGGCTTCGCGTATGACATCACGGGCGCCGGAAAACACATTGTGCGTGGCGGCTACGGCCTTTACTACGGCAACGTGTTCCAGAACATTCCGCTGTTCATGATCCAGCAGTCGAACCCAACGATCTACCAGGGTGTGTTCTCGATCTCGAGCCCCGGCGAGGTCGTGCCGGGAACGGGTCTCACGCTCGGACAATGGCAGTACGGCGTGAGTCCCCTGCCGACCATTCCGCCTCCGTCAACCGTGCTGGCCGACGGCAGCACCGGCCGTTTGATGGACCCGAACTACCGCAACCCCGTTTCCGAGCAGTTCAACGTCGGCTATCAATGGGCGTTGAACTCTTCAACCGTGTTTGAGACCGAGTACATCCACGTGCTGGGTTTGCACGAGAACAAGACCATCAACATCAACCCCATTGACCCGGCAACGGGCGAGCGTCCACTCTCGGCAGCTTTCGCGGCAGCGGGCGTCCCGGTGCTCGGTCGCGTGATGGATGAGCAGTCAATCAACCGCACGCGCTACGACGGCCTGAACTTCAGCTTGCGTCGCCGCATGGCCAACCACTTCAGCCTGATCGCAAACTACACGCTGTCTCGCGCAATGGGATGGGGGGTAGAGTCGGGTGGACCTCCGGGGGCGGCAGACAGCTCCGGGTTCCGCAACTATCCACACGATCCGCGTAATATCTGGGATCCTCGCGACTTTGGTCCTACCGGCAACGACGAACGCCATCACATCACGCTGAGCGGCATCGTTGATATGCCCTGGGGATTCCAAATCGCGCCGATCGTCCAGTTCGGCACCGGACGTCCGTACGACCTGAACCAGGGCTACGACGTTTTGGGCGTCGGGAGCGGTTACTCACGTCCGCTGATCGTGCGCAACGACGCACCGAACGACTTCTACGCTTTCCCGACGAAGGCCGACGCTGCCGCTGCGCGCGCCTGCCTGGCAGCCGGCGACTGCCACCAGGTCGGCTATAACACGCAGCGTGGCAACTCCTTCTTCCAGACTGACCTGCGCGTAACCAAGAACATCAAGCTTGGTGAACGCCGCAACTTGGCGCTCATGTTCCAGGCTTTCAATCTGACCAACAGGACCAACTACGGAAACAACCTGGTCTACACTGCGACGTCCGGTGCCATCGGTACGCCGTCGGGCTATATCAACCCGACGAGCGGATCGTCGATTCCGCGGGCGTTCGTGGGTGAGTTCGGTTTCCGTTTCAGCTTCTAGTCAGACACCTGTCTGATGTGAACCAAAAGGGCTGGCCGAAGGGCCAGCCCTTTTTTAATTGATCTGGCCAGGGATATTTCGATCGCTGCGCCGAAGATTCCCGCAGCAGTACCTCATCCGCCATTGGCTGAACGTCCGATAACGCGCATACTCGTTTCATATGTCGGGCCTATCCAACGAGCGCGTTCTGATCAGCTTTCTTGATTACCTGAAGATCGAAAAGGGGCTGGCTCGCCTGACGGTTGGAGCCTATACACGCGACATCGGGCAGTTCGCCGAGTTTCTGGAAAAGCGCGGGCGAACGCTGATCGATGCCGGCCGGCAGGACGTGCGGGATTTCATGGACCAGCTTTTTCGCCGCCGCGACCTGGATGGCCGGTCGGTGGCGCGGAAGCTCTCGGCGCTGCGGCACCTCTACAAATACCTTCTGCTGGACCATCACATCGAGCATGATCCGACGCTGAATATCGATTCGCCGAAACAGTGGCGAGTGCTGCCGAAGTCGCTGGCGCGGGATGAAGTGGAGATGATGCTGAACCCGGAGGGGGTGGATGCTCGTGGAGACGCACCCTCCCCTAAAGGGGAAGGGTGCGGCACCCACGGTGCTAGTCCGTCGCTGGCGGCATCACTGGCGGCGTCGCTGAAGGAATCGCGGCCGAAAGCAGGGAGCGGGCAGAGCGAGGCGCTGGCGCTGAGGGACCGTGCCATGCTCGAGATTTTTTATGCCGGAGCGCTGCGCGTGTCGGAAGTGGTGAACGTTCGACTGGAAGACTTGAAGCTCGATCTTGGGTATGTGCTGGTGCGTGGCAAGGGAGACAAGGAGCGGATCGTGCCGCTAGGTGCTCCGGCGCAGCAGGTCTTGCGGAACTACATTGCGAATGCCCGCCCCGCCCTGCTGGCCGGAAAGACCTCTTCCCTGCTGTTTCTCGGGCGGCGGGGGCGTCGCCTGACACGACAGCGCGTGTGGCAGATGGTGAGCGCAGCCTCAGAGATCACGGCGCGGCATGCCAGTCCTCACATGCTGCGGCACAGCGCGGCGACACACATGGTGGAACACGGCGCCGACCTACGTACGGTGCAGACGATCCTGGGTCATGCCGATATCTCGACAACGCAGGTCTATACGCACCTGGCGCTGGACCGGTTGAAGAACGTGTACGCGAAGTTTCACCCGAGGTCGCAGAAGGTGAACGCGGAGAACGCGGTGGAGGAGAAGGACAGGAAATCCCCACCGGACGCTGCGCGCAGGATGGGGCACGCGAAGGCGAGTGATGACGACCGCGGACAAGAGTCACAAAAGAAACGCAGGCACAAGGAATAGGAACATTTATGTTCGACTTTCGAAAGCTCGCGCGAGAGCAGGAACGCGAAGGCGCAAAGGAAGAGGCTGCTGAAAGAGCGCCGCAGGCCGGAACTCCGGTGGAGAAAGGCGTTGCAGATTTCCTGCGGTCGCTGACGGAACGGAACGCGTCGGCGAACACGGTGTTGGCGTACACGAAAGACCTGCGGAATTTTGTTGCGTATGTTGACGGCGAGCGCGACTGGAGCGCGATCGATCACGTGCGAATCCGAGGCTTTCTTTCCAGCCTTTACGAGAAAGGGCTGAGCAAGACGTCGGTGGCGCGGAACCTGGCGGCGCTGCGGTCACTTTTCAAATGGCTGGCGCGTGAGGGCGTGGTGCAACAGAATCCGGCGGCGCTGGTGTCGACACCGAAGCTGCCGAAGAAGCTGCCGCGCGTGCCAACGATCGAGGAGATGAACACGGTATTTGAAGGGCCAATGCCGGAGGATGCCGCCTCGTTTCCTGAACGAGAGCGGCTGATGTTTGAACTGCTTTATGGGTGCGGCATACGAAATTCGGAGCTAATCGGCATCAACCTCGACGACATTCGACTGACGAACGAGATCATCCTGATCCGCGGCAAGGGCAAGAAACAGCGCTATGTGCCGTTCGGCGATGCGGTGAAAGCTGCGCTGGCAGCATATCTTCCCGAGAGACAGAAGTTGTTGGCGGCGCGGCGAAAAACGTCGCGCGCGCTTCTGGTGAACATGCGCGGAGGGCGGTTGACGACGCGCAGCGTGGGACGCATCGTAAAGCAGATCGCAGTGGCTCGGGGGCTCTCGCCGGACGTGCATCCGCACACTCTAAGGCACGCGTTCGGCGCGCACATGCTGGAGGAAGGCGCGGATTTGAGGGCCATACAAGAGTTGCTGGGACACGAACGGCTATCGACGACGCAGCGGTATACGCAGTTGACGATGAAGCACGTGTTGGATGTGTACGACAAGACGCATCCAAGGGCGAAATAGGACACGTGGGCTGTTCGCTCAGAGCTTGCGAGTTTTCCCCTTTAGTTGGAGCGCAGCGGAGGCGTAGAACGCATTTTGCTGGCTCAGGCGAAATGCATAGGTCCTTCGCTTCGCTCAGGATGACTGGCTCGTGGTTGATGCTAGTCGTGGTTGATGCCAGTTCTGGTTGGTGCGAGTCCCGGCTGGTGCTAGCTAAGCAGGCCGCGGCCGGCAATGGCGACGTTGTCGCGGGTCGTGGGTTTTTAGAGTTACAAAAATTAGTGTGGCG
>JAEZPW010000208.1 GCA_023441255.1 Acidobacteriota bacterium | reverse complement strand
GTCTCTGACCCGGCGAGGATGGGTCAAAGACCGGTCCCCACAAAAGATTGCAGGCGCGCGAAGCGCGCAAAGGATTAGCAATGGCTCTCACGAAGGCTAAGAAGACGGAACAACTCGATGCGCTGACGCAGAATTTCTCTAAGGCGGGTAGCGCGATCATCACCACTTTCAGCAAGCTGCCGGTTTCCAAGGACGACGAGTTGCGTCGCCTGATCCGCGGCACGGGCGCCAAGTACCAGGTGGTGAAGAATACGCTGGCTGAGCGCGCCGCCAAGGGTACGAAACTGGAAGGCGCACTGAAGGACCTGGCGGGCGTTACGTCGATCGCTTATACGGAAGGCGATCCGATCGCGCTGGCGAAGGCGCTGGCCAAGTTCGTAAAGGACAACCCGGAAGTTTCGGTGAAAGCCGGCGTGCTGGACGGCAAGGTCCTGAGCGTGAAGGAAGTGGAAGCGCTCGCCACCATGCCGTCGAAGGAAGAGCTCTACAGCAAGCTGCTCTTCCTCATCAACGCTCCGGCGCAGCGCCTGGTCACCGTCATGAACGCGGTGGGCCGCAACCTGGCCGTTGTCATCGATCAGGGTGTGAAAGAGAACAAGTTTGCTGGCGGCGGAGAAGCTGCCGGCGCGTAGTAGAGCGAGTTTCTAGTTTCAGGTTTCTGGTTTCTAGTTCTCTGGTCACCGCAGTCGTGGTCAACCAGAAACGAGAAACAAGAAACCAGAAACTGAAGGTTTTGTTACCAGTTGTCAGGCGTTGTGGCGGGCAGTGCTGCCTGGGTTGTCTGGCCCGGGTTGGCAGACGCCGTCGCACCGGAAGCCTCGATAACCGATAACTCGCCCCGCTAACCACGGGGCAAGCGCCCCATAAAACGGGGCAGAGGGCTCCAACCGGATTGGACTTGGATACGGTGGTGTAGCGCCGGGTCTTTCACCCGGCGAGGACGGGTCAGAAGACCCGTCCCTACACAGGCATCGATATCGAGACTTCCGGCCAGCCCACAACTGATAACTCAAAGCGTGGAGAAATAGAAATGGCGGATTTGAATGCTCTGCAGGACCAGATTGCTGGCCTGTCGCTCCTGGAAGCTTCGCAGCTGGTAAAGATGTTGGAAGAGAAGCTCGGCGTTTCGGCCGCTGCGGCTGCTCCGGTCATGGTTGCCGGCGGCGGCGGCGCTGCCGCGGCTGCGGCTCCGGCCGAGGAAAAGACGGAATTCAACGTCATCCTGACGGCTGTGGGCGGCAATAAGATCAACGTTATTAAGGCTGTCCGCGAAGTCACCAGCCTGGGTCTGAAGGAAGCCAAGGACCTGGTTGATGGCGCTCCGAAGCCGATCAAGGAAGGCGTCTCGAAGGACGAAGCCGAGAACATCAAGAAGAAGTTTACGGAAGCCGGCGCCACCGTCGAGATTAAGTAACGACGCTTTCCGCGGCGTCCGAGCCGCGGGTCGCTATCCTGAGCGCAGCGAGGATCTGCCCCTGGCAGCCTCGAGGCGAAGGATTTCGATCGGGCCTTGGCCCGGCGAAGTTGTTGTCATTCCGAGCGCAGCGAGGAATCACTACGGCCAGCAACGATGCAGACGGTAGGGATTCCTCTCCTGCGGCTCGGAATGGCAAGGTTTTTTGGTACTCTCGGGAACCTGGATTGCTGGATCGGGCGGTCCGTCGAGCGGAATATCAGTTGCCGATGGACCATCAACCAACGACAGTTTTTTGAGCTTTTCGGCCTGATTTTCACAAGTTTGAAGCCGGAGAGGCGCTGCTCGCATCTATTTAGTAAATGACCGAGCAGGCAACTCGAAGTGTCTAAGTACATGCGGACTGGCGGGAGTCCGTGGTACTATTAGAAGATTGCAAACGGCGGGCCATCCTGCCCATCCAGGATGGGAACAGGCCAACACTACTGGCGCGGAATAGACAATTCATCTTAGGCCAAGTGCCAAAAACGGCGCACGCGGGGATTTATGCCTCTGCGGGCGCTACTGCACTTTTATTGCCGAAGCGCGAAAGACACGTGCACGGCTGTTGATATCTGCCCCTTGGGGCTTTCTGTAAGGTGTAGCGCCGGGTCGTTGATCCGGCAGTGGGTGGCGCGACGGACTTCCCACGTTAGCTACGCGAACGTGGGAACCAGGCGACGCTGGTATCTGCACGTTTTTGCTTTTTGTTAGCGCCGGCCGTTGCCGGTGCGGTCACGGACGCAGGACTTTTCGGCGCGCGCGCTCCGCTCCGAAAACAAACGCGGGTCGCGTCCGGGACGTTAGAGGAGTTTTTTCTTCATGCCGAACAACACTGACAACATCACGCGCAACCGTCTCGACTTCTCCAAAATCGCAGCTACCATCCAGATTCCGAACCTGATTGAAGTTCAGAAGCGTTCTTACGACCGCTTTCTCCAGATGGACAAGCTCCCCAGCGAGCGGGACGACGCCGGACTTCAGGCCGTCTTCCAGTCCGTCTTTCCTATCTCGGACTTCCGCAACGTATCACAACTCGAGTTCGTCGACTACGGGATCGGTAACTGGGAATGCAAATGCGGACACCTTAAGGGTCTGCACCATCTCCGTACGACTTGCCGCAACTGCGGCGCTACCGTCATCACAGATCCTTTCCACCCTGGCGACGTGCTTTGCAACAAGTGCGGCACCTATAACGCCAATACGCCCGACTTCTGCAACAAGTGCGGCGACCCAGTCGGACTGCAACTGAAGTACGACGTTGCCGAGTGCGAAGAGCGCGGCATGACCTACAGCGCACCGCTGAAGGTCACGATGCGCCTCACGATCTACGACAAGGATCCCGAGACGCAGAACAAGACCATCCGCGACATCAAGGAGCAGGAAGTCTTCTTCGGCGATGTTCCGCTGATGACACAGAACGGCACGTTCATCATCAACGGCACCGAGCGCGTGATCGTCAGCCAGTTGCACCGTTCGCCCGGCGTCTTCTTTGAGACCGCGAACAACCGCACGTATTTCCTCGGCAAGATCATCCCGTACCGCGGGAGCTGGGTGGAGTTCGAGTACGACCAGAAGAACGTGCTTTACGTCCGCATTGACCGTAAGCGCAAGTTCCTTGGCTCCATCTTCCTGCGCGCGCTCGGCCTGCGTTCGGACGAAGATATTCTGCGCACGTTCTACACGGTCGATCGCATTTCGCTCCGCGACAACAAGATCCTGTGGACGCTTGAGCCCGGCATCGATCGCCCGACCAACCTGGTCGGCATGAAACTGGCGCACGCCATCAAGGGCAAAGGTGGCGAAGAGATTGCCCACTCTGGCCGCAAGGTGACGCCGGCTATCCTGCGCGAAATCCACAAGCAGAAGATCACCGAGATCGAAGTCGATACGACCGACCTGGAAGGCGCATACGCCGCGGCCGACGTCATCGACACCAACACCGGCGAAGTGCTGCTGGAAGCCAACAACGAAGTCACGGCCGACAAGCTGTCCAAGTTCATGGATGCCGGCGTTACCGAACTCCACCTGTTCTTCCCCGAAAAGGACGAGGTGGGCACGGTTATGTCCGCCACGCTGCGCCGCGACTCCGTCAAGACGCCGCAGGAAGCGCTGATCGAGATCTACCGCAAACTGCGCCCGGGCGATCCGCCGACGCTGGATACCGCCACTGCGCTGTTCCAGGGCATGTTCTTCGACCCGCGCAAGTATGACTTCTCGCGCGTAGGCCGCCTCAAATTCAACATCAAGCTGTTCGAAAAGGACGATGCGACGCCGCTCGAACATCGCACGCTTGATCCCGACGATTTCTACGCAACCATCAAGTACCTCCTGAAATTGCGCAAGAACATCGGCTCGGTGGACGACATCGATCACCTCGGCAACCGCCGCGTCCGCGCCGTCGGCGAACTGCTCGAGAATCAGTTCCGCATCGGTCTGGTCCGCATGGAGCGCGCCATCAAGGAAAAGATGAGCGTGTACCAGGAAATGTCGACGGCCATGCCGCACGACCTGGTCAACGCCAAGCCAGTGATGGCCGCGATTCGCGAGTTTTTCGGTTCATCGCAGCTTTCGCAGTTCATGGACCAGACGAACCCGCTGTCGGAGATCACGCACAAGCGCCGCCTGTCGGCACTTGGACCGGGCGGTTTGTCGCGTGAACGCGCCGGATTCGAAGTCCGCGACGTCCACCCGACGCACTACGGCCGTATCTGCCCGATCGAGACCCCGGAAGGTCCGAACATCGGTCTGATTTCGTCGCTGAGTTGCTACGCCCGCATCAACGACTACGGTTTCATCGAGTCGCCCTACCGCCGCGTTAAAGACAGCAAGGTGCTCGACTTCGTGACCGTGGTCAATGCCGGCGACAGCGACTACAAGGTTGGCGATCATCTCGAGAAGCACGTAGTCGAGAAAGCCAATGCGGACCTGAAGAACCGCAAGAAGCGCCTTATCGACTGGGAACCGTATTCGTTCTACCTGTCGGCGTGGGAAGAAGACCGCCACACCATCGCACAGGCCAATGTCGAGCTGGATGAGCAGGGCCGCATCGCCGCCGATCTGGTGAACGCCCGCCGCCAGGGCAACTTCGTCCTGATTAACCGTGACGAAGTTGACTACGTGGACGTCAGCCCGAAACAGCTGGTTTCCGTCGCCGCCTCTCTGGTGCCGTTCCTCGAGCACGACGACGCGAACCGTGCACTGATGGGCGCGAACATGCAACGCCAGTCGGTTCCGCTACTCCGCGCGCAGGCGCCCTATGTGGGCACCGGCATGGAAGGCGTTACCGCCCGCGACTCCGGCGCAGTCGTATTGGCTCGCCGCAGCGGCATCATCGATTCGGTCGACTCCGAGCGCATCATCGTGCGCGTCGAAGGCGAACATCACCCGATGCAGCTGTCGCGTGAAGTTGGCAGCGACATTTATCAGCTCACGAAGTTCAAGCGGTCGAACCAGAACACCTGCATCAACCAGCGCCCCATCGTTCAGAAGGGTCAGCGCGTGGCCAAGGGACAGGTGATCGCCGACGGTCCCTGCACCGACCACGGCGAACTGGCACTCGGACGCAACGTGCTCGTAGCCTTCATGCCGTGGCGCGGTTACAACTTCGAAGACGCCATCCTCGTGAGCGAAAAGCTGGTGCGTGAGGACTACTACACCAGTGTTCACATCGAGGAATTCGAAATCGAAGCCCGCGACACCAAGCTGGGTCCGGAAGAAATCACGCGCGACATCCCGAACGTTTCGGAAGCCGCGCTGCGCGACCTCGACGAGAGCGGCATCATCCGCATCGGCGCCACCGTAAAGCCGAACGACATTCTGGTTGGCAAGGTGACCCCGAAGGGTGAAACGCAGCTCACGCCGGAAGAGAAACTGCTCCGCGCCATCTTCGGCGAAAAAGCCGGCGACGTCCGCGACGCCTCGCTCACCTGCCCTCCGGGTATCGAAGGAACGGTGGTCGACGTCAAAATCTTCTCCCGCAAGGGACAGGAGAAGGACGAGCGCGCCAAACAGATCGAAGGCGAGCAGATCGCGAAGCTGGAAAAGAACCTGGCGGACGAGATCCGAATTCTCACTGACGAGCGACTGAAGCGACTCGAAGGCTTGCTGGGCGGCAAGGAAGTTCAGGCCGACCTGCATGACGAGCGCACCAACAAGCGCCTGTTGACCAAGGGCGTCGTTCTCGACCGCGACACCATCGAGCGCATCTCGACGCGCAACCTCAAGCGCATCAAGTTTGCCGACAAGGACCCGCGGTTGAACGAACAGATTGACGAGATCGAGGAGATGACGTCGCGCCAGATCGACGTGCTCCGCAAGATCGTCAACGACAAGAAGGAAAAGCTCACGAAGGGCGATGAGCTGCCTCCGGGTGTGATCAAGCTCGTGAAGTGCTACATCGCCATGAAGCGCAAACTGAGCGTCGGCGACAAGATGGCCGGCCGCCACGGCAACAAGGGTGTCATCTCGCGCATTCTGCCCGAGGAAGACATGCCTTACCTGCCGGACGGCACCCCGGTCGAGATCGTGCTGAACCCGCTCGGCGTGCCTTCCCGTATGAACGTGGGCCAGATCCTCGAGACGCACCTGGGCTGGGCTGCAGCCGAGCTGTCGAAGAAGGTCGGCGAGCTGCTTCAGAACAATTCGCGCGCGGACATGATGCGCCGCGAGCTGAAGACGCTCTTCAAGGAAACCGCCTTCGTAGACAGCATTACGGATGGCCTCGACGACGAAGACCTTGAGCGCCTGGCCGAGAGCTTCGCCAAGGGCGGCGTGTTCTTTGCCTCGCCCGTGTTCGACGGTTCGAAAGAGACCGAGATCAAGTCGCTGCTCGAGCAGTCTGGCTTGCCGACATCCGGCAAGATCCAGCTGCGCGACGGACTGACCGGTACTCCGTTCGAACAGCCGGCAACGGTGGGCTACATCTACATGCTCAAGCTGTCGCACCTGGTCGACGACAAGATCCACGCTCGTTCCATCGGCCCGTACTCGCTGATCACCCAGCAGCCGCTGGGCGGCAAGGCGCAGTTCGGCGGACAGCGCTTCGGCGAAATGGAAGTCTGGGCACTGGAAGCTTACGGCGCCGCCTACATCCTGCAGGAACTGCTCACGGCGAAATCCGACGACGTTTACGGTCGCACCAAGATTTACGAGGCCATCGTCAAGGGCGAAGCCGCTATCGAGCCGGGCGTGCCCGAGTCGTTTAACGTGCTTATCCGCGAACTGCAGTCGCTCTGCCTCGACGTTGAGTTGATCAAGATCGAGGGCGGCAAGCCGCAAGTGCAGAGCGCGGCAGCGGACTAATAGCTCGTGTAGGGACGGGTCTCTGACCCGTCCTTGCCGGGTCGAAGACCCGGCGCTACACATTCGACGAGATTAGACGTGAAATACCCCGCGGTTCAGCTCCCGGAGCCGCGGCTGGGAAAACGGGATTTAACTCGGTACTCGGTACTCAGTACTCGGTACTCATTCGGGAGCCGCGACGGCAGCGCAAGCCGCTACAACTTCGGCCCTCAGAACGTAGTTCAAGGGACCGAAGAACTGGAGGCAACTTTGTACCGCTCGAGCCCCTTTGATCTCGGAAATTCGATCGCTGATTTTGACGCAATCCGTATCAGCCTTGCCTCACCCGAGAAGATCCGGAGCTGGTCTCACGGTGAAGTAACCAAGCCGGAGACCATCAACTATCGTACTTTCAAGCCCGAACGCGACGGCCTGTTCTGCGCCCGCATCTTCGGTCCGGTCACAGACTGGGAGTGCCTCTGCGGCAAGTACAAGCGCATGAAGCACCGCGGCGTGATCTGCGACAAGTGCGGCGTGGAAGTCACGTTGTCGAAGGTTCGCCGTGAACGCCTCGGCCACATCGAGCTGGCTTCGCCCTGTTCGCACGTCTGGTTCTTCAAGGGTCTGCCCAGCCGTATCGGTCACATTCTCGACGTCAGCCTGCGCGACCTGGAAGCCGTCCTCTACTTCGAAGCCTACGTCGTCATCGAGCCCGGTGACGCCGCGGTGAAGGAAGGCGAAGTAATCAAGGACGAAGCCAAGTACCGCGAGCTCGACCAGCAGTTCCGCGCTACCGGCTTCAAGGCCATGATGGGCGCGGAAGCCATCAAGGAACTGCTCAAGCGCGTGGACGTGGAAGAACTTTCCGCCGAGCTGCGCGAGAAGATGAAGAACGAGCAGTCCCTTCAGAAGCGCCTCAAATATGCCAAGCGCCTGAAGGTGGTCGAAGCGTTCCGCAAGTCCGGCAACAAGCCGCAGTGGATGATTCTCGACGTAATTCCGGTCATTCCGCCGGAGCTGCGTCCTCTGGTTCCACTTGACGGTGGCCGTTTCGCGACGTCTGACCTAAACGACCTGTATCGCCGCGTTATCAACCGCAACAACCGTCTGAAGAAGCTGATGGACCTGCACGCTCCTGAGGTCATCGTGCGCAACGAAAAGCGCATGCTCCAGGAAGCCGTGGACGCCCTGTTCGATAACGGACGTCGCGGACGCGTGCTGCGTGGCGCAAACAACCGCCCGCTCAAGTCGCTCTCGGACACCCTGAAGGGCAAGCAAGGCCGCTTCCGTCAGAACCTGCTCGGCAAGCGTGTCGACTACTCCGGCCGTTCGGTCATCGTAGTCGGCCCCGAGTTGAAGCTGCACCAGTGCGGTCTGCCGAAGAAAATGGCCCTCGAACTGTTCAAGCCGTTCATCTATCACCGGCTCGAACAGACCGGCCACTGCACCACCATCAAGCAGGCCAAGGAAATGGTGGAGCAGCAGGAACCGATCGTATGGGACATCCTGGAAGAGGTCATTAAGGACCATCCGGTCCTGCTCAACCGCGCTCCAACCCTGCACCGCCTAGGCATTCAGGCGTTTGAGCCGGTGCTGGTGGAAGGCAAAGCCATCAAGATTCACCCGCTCGTCTGCACGGCGTTCAACGCCGACTTCGACGGTGACCAGATGGCCGTGCACATTCCGCTGTCGCCCGAGGCGCAGGTGGAAGCCAGCGTCTTGATGCTCGCTTCGCATAACATCCTGTCGCCCGCGTCAGGTCAGCCGATCGCCGTGCCCACGCAGGACATGGTCCTCGGCATGTATTACCTGACCAAGGCAAAACCGGGCGCCAAGGGTGAAGGCCGCGCGTTCGCCAACACCGACGAAGTGCTGCTCGCGCTCGAAATGGGCGAAGTGGAAACGCTCTCGCCGATCCGTCTGCGCTTCACCGGCGATGTCATCGACCTCACCACCGCCTATGACGATCAGGACGTGACTCACACCGAGCCGATCCACCTGGAGAGGCAGTTCGTCAAGACCACCGTGGGCCGCGCCATTCTGAACGACCATCTGCCCGAAGAGATGCCGTACATCAACGGCCTGCTCAAGAAGAAGGGCATCGGGTCGCTGGTCAACTACTGCTATCTGCGTTTTGGCCTGGAGAAGACCGTCAACATGCTGGACGAGATCAAGCAGCTCGGGTTCACCTATGCGACCCGCGCCGGCCTGTCCATCGGCATTGACGACATGGTCATCCCCGAGACCAAGAAGGGCGTGGTGAAGAACGCCGAGAAGCAGGTGATCGAAGTCCAGCAGCAATACCTGGACGGCGCCATCACCAACGGCGAACGCTACAACAAGGTGATCGAAATCTGGTCAGGCATTACCGAAAAGGTGGCCGACGAGATGTTCGGCGCCATGCAGTCGGAAGACCGCGAAGGCAAGATCAACCCGATTTACATCATGGCCGACTCTGGCGCCCGCGGATCGAAACAGCAGATTCGTCAGCTCTCCGGTATGCGCGGTCTGATGGCCAAGCCGTCGGGCGAGATCATCGAAACGCCTATTACGGCGAACTTCCGCGAAGGTCTTACCGTGCTGCAGTACTTCATCTCGACGCACGGCGCCCGTAAGGGTCTGGCCGACACGGCTCTGAAGACCGCCGACTCCGGTTACCTGACTCGCCGTCTCGTTGACGTGGCGCAGGACGTCATCATCAGCGAGTACGACTGCGGAACCGTGGACGGCATCTACGTCGGATCGATCGTCGAGTCGGGCGAGATCATCGAGCCCATGCGTGACCGCATCATCGGCCGCGTGTCGCTCGAAAAGATCAAGGACTACGAAGGCAACGTGATCGTCGATGTGAACCAGGAGATCACGGAGGAGCTCGCCAGCCAGATCGCTGCCGCCGGCATTGAGAAGGTGAAGATCCGCTCGGTGCTGACCTGCGAGTCGAAGCGCGGCGTCTGCGTCATGTGCTACGGACGCAACCTGGCTTCGGGCCGCCTGGTCGAACTCGGCGAAGCGACGGGTGTCATCGCTGCGCAGTCCATCGGTGAACCTGGAACGCAGCTCACGATGCGTACCTTCCACATCGGTGGTACGGCGTCGCGAGTGAGCGAACAGAGCCGCCTGGATGCGAAAGCCGACGGCATCATCCGGTTCGTCAACCTGCAGACTGTCCGCAGCAAGGCGGGCGACCTGGTTGCCATGAACCGCAACGGCAACATCGCTATCGTCGACGAGAAGGGCCGCGAAAAAGAACGCTACGCGGTCGTTTACGGCGCCAAGGTGAAGTTCGCGGAAGGCGATAAGGTCTCCAAGGGCCAGGTCATGGTCGAATGGGATCCTTATACGTTCGCGATCCTCACGGAAATCGGCGGCACGGTCCAGTTCCGCGACCTGCAGGAAGGCCTCACGCTCCACGAAGAAGTGGACGAGGTCACCGGCCTGTCGCGCTGGGTGGTCACCGACTCGCCCGATGAGAAGCGCCAGCCCACCATCGTCATCAAGGGCGCCGGCACCAAGGGTACGCGGCGCTACCTCATGCCGTCGCGCGCTCACCTCATGGTGCAGGACGGCGACGAGGTCTTCCCGGGCGACGTGCTGGCGAAGATCCCGCGCGAAACCACGAAGACGAAAGACATCACCGGCGGTCTGCCGCGCGTTGTCGAACTCTTCGAGGCCCGCAAGCCGCGCGAGACGGCCGTCATCAGCGAAATCGACGGCACCGTCAAGTTCGGTGAAGTCAGCAAGGGTCAGCGCAAGATCTACGTGGTGGCCGACAACGGCACCGAGCGCGAATACTCGGTTCCGCGTGGCGTGCACATCAACGTGCAGGAAGGTGAGCGCATCAAGGCTGGCGAACAGCTCATGGATGGCCCGCTCAACCCGCACGACATTCTGGCCGTGCTCGGCGAAAAGGAACTGCAGGCGTACCTGGTGAACGAAATCCAGGAAGTCTACCGTCTGCAGGGCGTGAACATCAGCGACAAGCACATCGAAGTGATTGTTCGCCAGATGATGCGCTGGGTGAAGGTCGAAGACGTGGGAGACACCAACTTCCTGCTCGAACAGCAGGTTGACCGGTTCCGCTTCCGCGAAGAGAACGAGCGCGTGATCCAGCAGGGAGGCCGCCCGGCTACGGGACGTCCGCTGCTGCTCGGCATCACCAAGGCTTCGCTCTCGACCGAGTCCTTCATCTCCGCGGCGTCGTTCCAGGAGACCACGCGCGTGCTGACCGAAGCGTCCATCCAGGGCGCGGTCGATCACCTGCGCGGTCTGAAGGAAAACGTCATTGTCGGCCGCCTCATCCCGGCCGGCACGGGCATGGAGTACTACCGCAACGTCCGCCTCTCGCAGGAAATGGAAGAGCAGGCGAACAAGATCCAGGAAGAAGTATCGCGCGAGTACGAGGAAGCCGAACGCGCCCTGGAACTCATGCGGCAGGAAGGCGAAAACGAACCCGCCGAAGAACTGCCGGCGGAGTAATAAAGAATCGGGCGATCGGGCCATCTGGTCATCGCGCCAGCTGGCCCGACAATCCGATCGAACCACAGCCAGATCAAGTCACACGGAACCGCGGGGCGAAAGCTCCGCGGTTTTCGTTTGTAACGCCGGTGCCCTCACCGGCGGGCCCTATGTCCCTCTGCACATCAACTGCTGCGTACTAGTTACTAACCATTCCAGCTAAGCGATTGCGCCCGCGTTCCTTCATTGTTACCATCGACTTGCAAGGGAGAACTATGGACACCAGACGGATTCTGTCCGAACTTCGCGCCGAGCGCGCCCGCATTGAGCAGGCGATCGCTGCTTTGGAAGCTCTCGACACTACCACAGCCGCGACACCAGCTCGTCGCGGTAGACGACCCGGTGCTACTGCCAAACCCGGCCCCAAACCGCGCGGTGGCCGCCGCAACATGAGCGCCGAAGGCAGAAAGCGCATTTCCGAGATGATGAAGAAGCGCTGGGCGGAGAGAAGGAAGAAGGCGAAAGCCGCTTAATCACGCCGTTCCAGGCGGAACTCGATTCATGGTTTTGTCATTCCGAGGAACGGAGCGACGAGGAACCCGGCCGCAACGGAACGTCGGCGGTTAGTTGATTCCTCGCTCCGTTCGGAATGACAATCCGAACGCTGGTTTTCACACTTTAGGTAGCACGACTCGCTACTTGCCCGCTACTGGCTAAGGAAAGCTTGCCCGTGTTCCTGCTGTTCGGTCTCGGACCCTTGCCCCACAGCAGCAACTGCGCTCAGCAGAGACCTTGTTGAACTCCCGACTGCGAATCCGGCATCGAATACGTAAGTATCTCGGTCGCTACGTCGGCTCCGGATCCGACAAGAGCCTTCCCGGTTTTTGACGTGCTGCCGCTCGGGATACCATCTCCGGCCCTATAATCGGAATAAGCTATGCCGACGTACCGCAATCGCTCTTTTGGCGGCGGAACCATGTCCATGGGGTTTCCGCCATTCACGCGTGCCATCAAGTGGCTCGTGATCATTAATGCCACGATCTATCTGCTGATGCTGATCCTGCACGGAGTCGCTCCCCTGGCGGAACTTCAGATCCAGCAGGTATTTGGCTTGATACCTGCCGCCGTGCTGCACGGGTGGGTGTGGCAGATCGTCACGTATCTATTCCTGCACAATGGCCTGTTCCACATTCTTTTTAACATGCTGACGCTGTGGATGTTCGGCGCTGCACTGGAAAGTTCGTGGGGTCATAAACAGTTTCTCGAGTTCTATTTCTTTTGCGGCATCACCGCAGCTTTTGTGACGATTGCGGTCGCCTACGCCGGACTGCTTCCCGCGCTAGGGTTCCTGCAGCTCTCGCCCGTTACGCTCACCATCGGTGCTTCCGGCGCGATCTACGGCGTGATGGTGGCCTTCGCTGTCCTCTACGGCGACCAGGAATTCTTCATGTTCCCGTTGCCGTTCAGCATCAAGGCCAAGTACCTCGTCGCCATCCTCATTTTTATCTCGCTGGCGCAGGCTCTTGGTGCAAGCCGCGGACAAACCGTCGCGCAGTTCGCTCATCTTGGTGGTGCGTTCTTTGGCTGGGTGTACGTGCGCTTCATTCCGCGCCGTGGCCTGGGGTTCCTTGTTTCAGAGCGCTACTACGGGACGCGCAACGCATATTACAAGTGGAAGCGCCGTCGCGCCGCGCGCAAGTTCGAGGTTTACATGCGCAAGCAGGACCGGTCGCAGTACTTCGACGAGTACGGCAACTACCGCGGTCATGGCGACGACCCGAAGAAGGGCAACGGCGAACATCACGGCCCTTGGGTGAACTAAGAATCGGGCGATCTGCGGCAACCGGGGTTTTCGCGAAACGCGAAACGCGAAACTTCTTCTACCTAGAAGCCGTTCTTGAACCCCGGCACATCCTGCAGCGTCTCGTAGACGGCGCGCATCTGGCACAGAAGTCCCAGCCGAGCCCAGAACTTGTGGACGTCCGGATCTTCGTGTGCGTTGCGGCGCGCTTCCTCCGACGCCCAGTAGCGGATGTTCACGTAATGGGGCGTGTTCCTGTTCTTCAAGAGCTGGTCGCGGCTGTATTTCTTCTCCAGCAGGACCGCATAGAACTGGCGCAGCAATTCGATAAATTCGTCTTCTCGGCCGTCGTACGGCTCCATCACTGCGATGGACAGGATCTCCGCCATGAGTACGTAAACTCCCCTCTATCAAGTGCAGGACAACTACTGGGCACGATGCTGACGGTACTGTAAGGCATGGGCGCAAAGCCGTAAAGGGGCGACGTCACCAAGGCATTGTGACGAAACGACAAGCGATAAATGGAAGACGAACCATGGCAGATGGCAGATGTTAGATGGATGATGGTAGATGGGAGAGGGCAAATGGCAGAAGGATAATGGCTACCTGGCAGAGGGCAAATGGCAGAAGGATAATGGCAGATGGACGATGTTCAGAACCTCATGTTGGCAAGGGCCGCACTGTGGATTTCATGTTGAACAGCGAAGCTGGGCTCAGGCTCTCTGCCCTTCCGGCGCTTTTGTCATTCGCATGCTCTTGTCATTCCGAGCGCAGCGAGGAACCTACCTCGTCCACAGCGTTGCCGGGGTAGAGGTCCCTCGGCGGGTAGAGGTTCCTCGT